>NZ_JBEZUZ010000176.1:0-6350 GCF_040636735.1 Streptomyces sp. NPDC035033
ACTCTATCAGATCTTTCCGATCCGATTTCCTCGGTGCTTTCCGGTCCCGATTCTTTTTCTCTCGGGGCCTTCCGGCGCTTTCCGACTTTATCAGAATCATTTCCGGCTACCTAATCGGTGGCTTTTCGTGATTCTCGACAAGAATCGGGAGTGAGTCAGACTCTAGTTGATTGCTACCGAGCTGTACAGCTCCAGGCAACTACCTGAATCTACCTCCCCGCAGCCGCCGTGTCAACAGCTTTTGCGGGCACCGGAGGACAGTACCAGCTCGGCGGGGGGCGACGCACATCGGCGGCGGGGGCGGTCAGGCCGGGAAGGCCGAGGGGGGCGAGTCGAGGTCCTCCAGCTCGATGCCGGGGGCGGCGAGGACGACGTCGCCGGCGATGTGGACGGTGTGCCGCTCTCCTGTGTCCAGGGTGCTGACCTGGTACTCGTCGACGAGCAGGGGGCCGTTGTCAGTGGGGTGCGCTTCGCTTTTCAGCAGGGCCCAGGACTGGTCGACGGTGAGGGGGGCGAGGACCGGGTCCGTGAAGGTGACGAGGCGGACGCGGGTCTCGGGGGAACCGGGGGGGAGGCGGAGGAGGCGGGTGAGGGCGATCAGGAACGCCGGGGAGGTGCCGGAGAAGGCGTGGGCGCGGACGTTGCCTTCGGTGGCGTGGGTTCCGGTGGGGTCGGTGCGGACCCAGGTGACGCCGTCGAGGGCGGCTCCGCGGACCTGCCAGCTCGCCGCGTGGAGTTCCAGGCGGATCGGGCGGCCGAGTTCGTCGACGGCCAGGTCGACGGAACCGGCGTGGTCGCCGGAGGGGGTGGTGATCTGGGAGACGTAGCGCCAGCCGGAGGGTCCGGGGGCGCAGTGGAAGTGTTCTTCGCCGAGGGGGGTGTGGTCGTGCGGGTCGTGGAGCGAATAGCGGCCGCGGGGCATGGGTCCTCGGGTGGCTTCCGGGAGGGGTGAGGGCGGGCGGGGAACGGGGCAGGCCCCCGGCACGGGGGTGCGGGGGCCTGCCTGAGTCCTCGTTACTGGGCCTGGGGCATCAGTAGCGGTAGTGGTCCGGCTTGTACGGACCCTCGACCTTGACGCCGATGTAGGCGGCCTGCTCCGGGCGGAGCGTCGTCAGCTTGACGCCGAGGGCGTCGAGGTGGAGGCGGGCGACCTTCTCGTCCAGGTGCTTGGGCAGCGTGTACACGTCGGTCGGGTACTGCTCCGGCTTCGTGAACAGCTCGATCTGGGCCAGGGTCTGGTCCGCGAAGGAGTTCGACATCACGAACGACGGGTGACCGGTCGCGTTGCCGAGGTTCAGCAGGCGGCCCTCGGACAGGACGATGAGGACCTTGCCGTCGGGGAACGTCCAGGTGTGGACCTGCGGCTTGACCTCGTCCTTGACGATGCCGGGCACCTTGGCGAGACCGGCCATGTCGATCTCGTTGTCGAAGTGACCGATGTTCCCGACGATCGCCTGGTGCTTCATCCTGGCCATGTCCGAGGCCATGATGATGTCCTTGTTGCCCGTCGTCGTGATGAAGATGTCGGCCGTCTCCACCACCTCGTCCAGGGTCGTCACCTGGTAGCCGTCCATCGCCGCCTGCAGCGCGCAGATCGGGTCGATCTCCGTCACGATCACCCGGGCGCCCTGACCGCGCAGCGACTCCGCGCAGCCCTTGCCGACGTCGCCGTAACCGCAGACCACGGCCGTCTTGCCGCCGATCAGGACGTCCGTGGCCCGGTTGATGCCGTCGATCAGGGAGTGCCGGCAGCCGTACTTGTTGTCGAACTTCGACTTCGTCACGGCGTCGTTCACGTTGATCGCCGGGAAGAGGAGGGTGCCGGCCTGCATCATCTCGTAGAGACGGTGGACGCCGGTGGTGGTCTCCTCGGTGACGCCGCGGATCTCGGACGCCAGCTGGGTCCACTTCTGCGGGGACTCGGCGAGGGTGCGGTTGAGGAGCTGGAGGATGTAGCCGTACTCCTCGCTGTCCGCGGTGGACGGGTCCGGGGCGGAGCCGGCCTTCTCGAACTCGACGCCCTTGTGGACGAGGAGGGTGGCGTCACCACCGTCGTCGAGGATCATGTTCGGGCCGCCGGTGGGGGTGTTCGGCCAGGTCAGGGCCTGCTCGGTGCACCACCAGTACTCCTCCAGGGTCTCGCCCTTCCAGGCGAAGACCGGGACGCCCTGCGGGTTCTCCGGGGTGCCGTTCGGGCCGACGGCGATGGCCGCGGCGGCGTGGTCCTGGGTGGAGAAGATGTTGCAGGAGGCCCAGCGGACCTCGGCGCCGAGGGCGACGAGGGTCTCGATGAGGACGGCGGTCTGCACCGTCATGTGCAGGGAGCCGGTGATGCGGGCGCCGGCGAGGGGCTGCTGCTCGGCGTACTCGCGGCGGATCGCCATCAGGCCGGGCATCTCGTGCTCGGCGAGGGTGATCTCCTTACGGCCGAAGGTGGCCAGGGACAGGTCGGCGACCTTGAAGTCCTGGTGTGCGGCGGTCGTCATGACGGGTGCTGCTCCTCGTGGATCGAGTGGCGAGGGACGGGTGTGGCGCCTGACACCGCGGTCGAGGCACCTGCGGGCACACGAATGCCCGGGTGGTTCGCGGTGCAGTCGTCGGAGGCCCTCTCTCCCTCGGCCGGTCCCGGGGGACCGCCCGACCGCCATCAGCAGCGACGTCTGGCTCGTCACGAATCTACACCGATCGGCCCACGGCCCGCAGGCCGTACGGGCGAGGCCCCCGGGGCGCGTGCTGCGCTCCGGGGGCCTCGGCAGGATGTTCGGCGGGTGTGCGGGGTCAGTGGCCGGTGCCGCCGGGGCCGCCGGGGGTGGCGGACGGGTCGGGGCCGGCCGCGGCGGCGGACTCGCTGTAGACGTCCGGCTCCAGGTAGATCACCCGGGCGATCGGGACGGCGGCGCGGATCCGCTCCTCGGCGGCGTCGATGGCGCGGGCCACGTCGGCGGCCGTGTCGTCGTGCGCGACGGCGATCTTGGCGGCGACGAGGAGCTCCTCCGGGCCGAGGTGGAGGGTGCGCATGTGGATGAGGCGGGTGACGGTGGTGCCGTCGACGATGGCGTCCTCGATCTTCTTCACCTCGTCGAGGCCGGCGGCCTCGCCGAGGAGGAGCGACTTGGTCTCCAGGGCGAGGACGATCGCGATGAGGATGAGCAGGACGCCGATGCAGAGGGTGCCGATGCCGTCCCAGATGCCGTCGCCGGTGAGGAGGGCGAGGCCGACGCCGCCGAGGGCGAGGATCAGGCCGACGAGGGCGCCGAGGTCCTCCAGGAGGACGACGGGCAGCTCGGGGGCCTTGGCCCGGCGGACGAACTCCTTCCAGGAGAGGCCGCCGCGGACCTGGTTGGACTCCTTGATGGCGGTGCGGAAGGAGAAGGTCTCGGCGATGATCGCGAAGACGAGGACGCCGACCGGCCAGTACCACGCCTCGATCTCGTGGGGGTGCTTGATCTTCTCGTAGCCCTCGTAGATGGCGAACATGCCGCCGACGGAGAAGAGGACGATGGAGACGAGGAAGGCGTAGATGTACCGCTCGCGGCCGTAGCCGAAGGGGTGCTGGGGGGTGGCCTCGCGCTGGGCCTTCTTGCCGCCGACCAGGAGCAGGCCCTGGTTGCCGGAGTCGGCGAGGGAGTGGACGCTCTCGGCGAGCATCGAGGACGAGCCACTGAAGAGGAACGCCACGAACTTGGCTGCGGCGATCGCGAGGTTGGCGGCGAGGGCCGCCACGATCGCCTTGGTTCCGCCTGACGCGCTCATGGGTCTGTCTGTTCCCTTCGTCGATGCTCCGGCCCGGTGACCGGGACCGCGGTACGGCCGGTCATTGTTGCATCAGGCCACGACGGTGGCGCGGAACACGGTGCCCGCTCCGGAGAGTTCGACGGGCTCGCCGGCGGGGACGAAGACGGACTCGCCCGGGGAGAGGGTGGTTTCGCCCGCTTTCGGGCGTCCGGCGGTGGCGAGCAGGATCTGGGGGGTGGCAGCGGTGAGGTCGGTGGGGGCGGCGCCCTCGGCGCGTACGAGGCGGGAGAGCCGGAACTCGTCGATGGGGGTCTCGTAGACCTCCTCGCCCGACGGGGACGCCTCGGGGCGCAGCACGCCGGGGTCGCCGGGCTCGAAGCGGACGATCCGGAGGAGTTCGGGGACGTCGACGTGCTTGGGGGTGAGGCCGCAGCGGAGCACGTTGTCGCTGTTGGCCATGATCTCGACGCCGAGGCCGGAGAGGTAGGCGTGCGGGACGCCGGCGCCCAGGTAGAGGGCCTCGCCGGGCTGGAGCCGGACGTGGTGGAGGAGCATCGCGGCGATGACGCCGGGGTCGCCCGGGAAGTGGTGGGCGAGGACGGCGTACGGGGCGAAGGCGCCGCCGAGGCGCTCGGCGGCCGCGGCGGCCTCGGTGACGGTGTGCGCCATCTCGTCCGGGTCGGCGGTGAGCAGGGCCGTGAGGACCTCGCGGAGGGCGTCCTCCTCCGGGTGGGCGTGGAGGAGGTCCGCGTACGGCTTGAGGGAGTCGACGCCGAGGGCGGCGAGGGTGTCGGCGGCCTCGGCGGGGACGCGGAAGCCGCAGAATCCCTCGAAGGGGGTGAGGGCGCAGATCAGTTCGGGCTTGTGGTTGTCGTCCTTGTAGGTGCGGTGGGGGGCGTCGACCGGGATGCCGGCGGCCTCCTCCGCGGCGTGTCCGGCGCGGGCCTGCGCCAGGTCGGGGTGGACCTGGAGGGAGAGCGGGGCCCCGGCGGCGAGGACCTTGAGGAGGAAGGGGAGGCGGGGGCCGAACTTCTCGACGGCGGCCGGGCCCAGTTCGCGTGCGGGGTCGGCCTCGATCAGCTCGTTCAGCGGCCCGCGGGCGGTGAGCGAGGGGGCACCGGGGTGGGCGCCCATCCACATCTCGGCCTGCGGCTCGCCGGTGGGGGCGGTGCCGAGCAGTTCCGGGATGGCCGTCGTGGATCCCCAGGCGTAGGGACGGACGGTGTTGACGAGGCGGTCCATGGTGCCTTCCAGCTCCTCGGGCGGTGACGGTGGCGATGACGGTGCCAGACGACAGATGACAGGGGGCGGGTGACGCGCGGGCGTCCGGGAGCGGGCGTGCGGGTGACCGGGGCCGTACGCCGGTGTGGCCCGGGGGCGTGCGCCGGGGAGGGGCGCTCCCGTGCTCCCCGTGTCGTCCTGCGGGGCGTCAGGGGGCCATGTGGCCCGAGGTGGTGAGGGCGAGGTAGACGGCGGCGAAGTCGGTGACGGCGAGGAGTTCCGCGAGGGTCTCCAGGGCGTCGCCCTCCTCGGGTTCGAATTCACTGACCGCGGTCTCGTGCCCGAGGGCGAGTTCGCGGGCGGCGGGGGCGGCGCTGAGGCTGCCGGCCGGGCGGTCGCGGAGGAGGACGACGCGGGCGCGCAGGGCCTCGGGCTCCTCGACGCGGTCGCGGAAGAAGTCGTCGGGGTCGGCCGCGGCGGCGTAGGCGCCGGCCAGGAGGACGCCGTGGGCGGGGAGCGCCTCGGGGAGGGCGGCGGCGAGGGCGGCGAGGCCGGCGAGTTCGGCGAGGACGGCGGCGAAGCGGCGGCCGACCGGTCCCGCGGCGTCGCCCTCGGTCCAGATCAGGGGCAGCGTCTCGGCGAGGTCGGCGGCGAGGGTCTTGGCCGGGTTGGAGTACGTGGCGATGGCGGGGCCGCAGCGTTCGGCGGTGCGGTCGAGCCGGTCGGCGACGCGCTCCAGGGCCTCGGGCGGGGCTTCGAGGAGGCCGACGCGGTCGAGGAGGGCGAGCAGCGGGGTGAAGAGGGCCCAGAGGGCGCCGGGGCTGGCGGCGAGGTTCTCGCCGTACTCGTCGGGTGCCTCGTGCGGGGCCATCGCGAGGGGGACGAAGAGGCCGCGGGAGCCGTTGACGGCCTCGGAGAGCGGGGAGCCCTCGGGGGCGACGGCGGCGACGGTGATGCCGCGGCGGTACGCCTGCTCGGCGAGGAGGGCGAGGCCGGGTTCGGAGCCGTCGGTGGTGGGCAGCAGGAGCAGGTCCACGGAGCCGGCCCAGCCGGGCAGGGTCCAGCGCAGGGCGCCGGCGGCGGGGGCGACGCCGGTGGGCGCGAGGCGTACGACGGGGGCGGAGGCGCCGGCGAGGGCGCCGATCAGGTCGGCGACGCCGGCGGCGGCGGTGCCGGGGCCCGCGACGAGGACGGCGCGGGGGCGGCCCTCGGGGCGGAGTTCGGCGATGCCGGCCTCGGTGGCGTGGCGGGCGGCGGTCCGGACCCGGGCGCCGGCCTCGGCGGCGCCGCGGAGGAGGCCGCGGCGGTCGGCCAGGGCGAGGGCGTCCGGTGCGTCGAGCAGGGTCTCGTCCAGCATGGGACCTCCGGGGTGCGGGGCGGCCTGGCCGGGGACA
>NZ_JBEZUZ010000177.1:0-6350 GCF_040636735.1 Streptomyces sp. NPDC035033
GCGCTTCCTTCGTTTCCGACTCTATCAGATCTTTCCGATCCGATTTCCTCGGTGCTTTCCGGTCCCGATTCTTTTTCTCTCGGGGCCTTCCGGCGGGGTCAAACATTACCAGGCTTTCTCCGGCTCCTTGACCGACCCTCCGCGCTCGTCCCGAACGAACCGGGGCAGGCAGAGGTGTAGACCACTGAGGTTAGGATCTGGCTTGATGGTGCTGCCGACCCACGACTCGAAGTCGCGTTGGGGTCAAGCAGGAGTACGACAGTACATCCCACCGTCAGTGGAGGCAAATCGTTTCCGGTAGTCCCTAGGTCCGCCCAACTGGTACGTCTCGTGCGGAACTAGGACTTCTTATGACTTACGCTTCTGAACAGTAACGCGCCGCCCAGGACAGGTAGTGGCGGCGCCACACGATCTCCGCCCCTGGGAGGCTTCCCATGACAACCGTGACGTCGCCACTCGCTGGACGCGCCATCGGTCTCGCCAACGTTCCCGACCCGGTCTTCTCCGGTGCCATGGTCGGGCCCGGCACCGCCATCGATCCCGTACGCGAGCCCTCCGAGGCGGTCTCCCCCGTCGACGGGGTCATCGTCTCCATGCACCCGCACGCCTTCGTCGTCGTGGACGGCGAGGGCCACGGTGTGCTGACGCACCTCGGCATCGACACCGTGCAGCTCAACGGACAGGGTTTCGAGCTGCTCGTGAACAAGGGGGACACCGTGACGCGCGGACAGGCCGTCGTGCGGTGGAACCCCGCCGAGGTCGAGGCCGCCGGCAAGTCCCCCATCTGCCCCGTCGTCGCCCTCGAGGCCACGGCCGACTCGCTCTCCGGCGTCCGTGAGGACGGCGACGTGAAGGCGGGCGACCAGCTCTTCGACTGGAGCTGAGCCCGCTCCGTCGTCACGGCGGCTGCGAGTACGACATTCAACGCGGTGGTTCCGGCCGCCGCTCTATCGGAGACGGGTGAGATGGAGACAACGCTGCGAGGCGTCGGCGTCAGCCACGGAGTGGCGATCGGCCAGGTGCGGCACATGGGTACGGCGGTCCTGGAGCCGCCCGCCAAGCAGATTCCCGCCGAGGAGGCGGAGCGCGAACAGGGGCGCGCCCGTCAGGCGGTGGAGGCCGTGGCCGCGGATCTGATCGCGCGCGGCAATCTGGCCGGCGGCGAGGCCCAGGCGGTGCTGGAGGCCCAGGCGATGATCGCCCAGGACCCGGAGCTCATCGCCGACGTCGACCGCAGGATCGCGGTCGGCAGCACGGCCGAGCGCGGCATCTACGACGCCTTCTCGCACTACCGCGAGCTGCTGGCGGGTGCCGGTGAGTACATGGCGGGCCGGGTCGCCGACCTGGACGACGTGCGGAACCGGATCGTCGCGCGGCTGCTCGGCGTGCCGATGCCCGGTGTGCCGGACAGCGACGAGCCGTACGTGCTGATCGCGCGGGACCTGGCGCCGGCCGACACGGCGCTGCTCGACCCGGCGCTGGTGCTCGGCTTCGTGACCGAGGAGGGCGGGCCCACCAGCCACAGCGCCATCCTGGCGCGCGCCCTGGGCGTACCGGCCGTGGTGGCGCTGCCGGGCGCCGGTGAGCTGGCCGAGGGCACGGAGATCGCGGTGGACGGTTCCACCGGCGAGATCTTCGTGGGCCCGAGCGAGGAGAAGAAGGCGGCGCTGACCAAGGCCGCCGAGGAGCGGAAGGCGGCGCTGTCCGCTTCCAGCGGTCCGGGGGCCACCTCGGACGGGCACAAGGTGCCGCTGCTCGCCAACGTCGGCGGCCCGGCGGACGTGCCGGCCGCGGTGGAGGCGGGCGCCGAGGGCGTCGGTCTGTTCCGTACCGAGTTCCTCTTCCTGGACGACAGCCAGAAGGCCCCGTCCGAGGAGAAGCAGGTCGAGGCCTATCGGAAGGTCCTGGAGGCGTTCCCCGAGGGCCGCGTGGTCGTGCGGGTGCTCGACGCCGGCGCCGACAAGCCGCTGGACTTCCTGACGCCGGCGGACGAGCCGAACCCGGCGCTGGGCGTGCGGGGTCTGCGGTCGCTGCTCGACCACCCGGAGGTGCTGCGGACGCAGCTGACCGCGCTGGCCAAGGCCGCCGAGGGACTGCCGGTGTACCTGGAGGTCATGGCGCCGATGGTGGCCGACCGGACGGACGCGAAGGCGTTCGCCGACGCGTGCCGCGAGGCCGGGCTCCGGGCGAAGTTCGGCGCGATGGTGGAGATCCCGTCCGCCGCGCTCCGGGCGCGTTCGATCCTGCAGGAGGTCGAGTTCCTGTCGCTGGGCACGAACGACCTGGCGCAGTACACCTTCGCCGCCGACCGTCAGGTGGGCGCGGTGTCCCGGCTGCAGGACCCGTGGCAGCCGGCGCTGCTCGACCTGGTGGCGCTGTCCGCCGAGGCGGCCAAGGCCGAGGGCAAGAGCTGCGGCGTCTGCGGGGAGGCGGCCTCGGACCCGCTGCTCGCGTGCGTGCTGACCGGTCTGGGGGTCACCTCCCTGTCGATGGGCGCGGCGTCGATCCCGTACGTGCGGGCGACGCTGGCGAAGTACACGCTCGCGCAGTGCGAGCGCGCGGCGGCCGCGGCGCGTGCCGCGGACACGGCGCACGAGGCGCGGATCGCCGCGCAGGCGGTGCTGTCCGGGGAGTGATCCCGGAGTCGTAGCGCGTGGTCCGGAGGGGCTTCCCGTCACCTGGTGGCGGGGAGCCCCTCCGTCGTGTCCGGGGTCAGGGGTGGCCGGGGTGGTGGGCTTGGGGGCCGGAGGGGAGGGGGAAGCCGGCACGGTGGTCGACGCCGTGCTCGGGAGGGAGGGGTTCGCCGGTGCGGGCGTCGGTGCAGTAGGCGGCGAAGACCTCGGCCTCGGTGAGGGGGACGAGGGTGCCCTCGGCGAGGCGCCAGCCGTGGAGCCGGTCGGGGCGGTCGGGGCGGGTGACGCGCAGGACGAGGCCACCCGGGACGGCGAGGGCGAGGCCGGCGGCGAGGACGGCGGTGAACTCGGTGGCGGCGGCGGGGTCGTGGTGCTGGGTGCCGTGGTCGTCGCGGGTGGTGTGGAGGACGGCGAGGAGGTGGTCGGTGGCGGCGGGGACGCTGCAGACGAGGTGGTGGGTGCCGGGTCCCGCTCCCTCGCACAGGTCGAGGAGGAGGCGGGTGGCGCGGTCGAAGGCGTCGCGTCCGAGGTCCAGGCCGCAGTCGGCGCAGTCTCCGGCGGTGGCGAGGACGGTGGTGGCGTACTCCCAGGTGGCGTGGCGGACGGCGGTGTCGACGAGTTCGGGGAGGAGCGCGGCGAGGGGCTGTCCCGTGTAGGTGACGCGGGCGCCGGTGGTGGCCAGGTGGTCGGTGAAGCGACTGCGGCTGGTGGGGTGGTCGGGGTCGAGGCCGGTCTCGGCGCAGTAGGAGGCGTACTCGTCGGGGTCGAAGAGGGCCACGGTGGTGTGGGTGCCTTGGCGGGCGAGGGATTTGAGGAGGGCTTCGACCTCCTTGAGGTAGCTGGGGTGGTCGGTGAAGGCGAAGGTGCGGTAGCGGCGCATCGCGGCGAAGTCCTGCTCGTCGGCGAGGAGGCCGACGGTGCTGGGGATCTCGCGGCGCAGGGCGCGGCGGAGGCGGCTCGTGGTGGTGGTCGTCGTCATGGCTCCCCCTCGGGTGCGGTGGTCTGGTCACCGTCGATCAGTGCTCACTCAGAGTAATCACGGGCACTGACAGTGAGGGTGGGGCGGGGTTCAGGACGCGGTCGCGGAGGAGGCGGTGCTGGGCCGCTCCGGCGCCGAGGAGGGCGAGGCCGAGGAGGGGCCAGGCGAGGGGGCCGGCGGTCATGACGCCGGTGACGAGGAGGGGTCCGGCGAAGCGCTGGGTGGACTGGGCGAGGCCGTGGACGCCGAGGTAGGCGCCCTGGGCCTCGGCGGGGGCGAGGGCGACCGAGAGTTCCCAGGCGGAGGTGGCGTGGATGATCTCGGCGAAGGTCAGGGCGGTGACGGCGACGACGAGGGCGGCGATGGCGAGGGGGCGGCCGCCGGCGGCGGAGGCGGCGAGGGCGAGGGTGCCGACGAGGAAGAGGCCGGAGAGGGGGACGAGGAGGCGGCGGGCGGCCCGGGTGGTGGCGCCGAAGCGGGCGAGGGGGACCTGGAAGAGGACGACGAGGACGGTGTTGAGGACGAGGAGGAGGGGGGCGAGGCCGGCGGGGGCGTCGGTGGCGTGGACGATCCAGAGGGGGACGGCCACCTGGAGGATGGTGTCGTCGAGGTAGAGGACCGCGTCGGTGGCGGTGTAGCCGAGGAAGGTGCGGTCGCGCCAGGGGCCGGCGGGCCGGCGCCCGGGGGTGTCGGCCGCGGTGGCGGCGACGCGGGAGGGGGCGGGCGGTTCGGCGCAGCGCAGGGTGAGGGCGGCGATGACCAGGTAGGAGAGGACGTTGCCGACGAGGAGCCAGGTGTACGCCCGGGAGGAGCCGGTGGCGAGCGCGGCGGCGGCGCCGAGGCCGCCGATGGACCAGCCGATGTTGACGGTGGTGCGCTGGATGGCCTGGTAGCGGACGCGGTCGGGGCCCGCCCGGCGGGCGGCGTACAGCTTGATGAGGACGCTGCCGGCGCGGTCGGGGAGGGCTCCGAGCGCGGAGTAGAGGGTGAGGAGGAGGAAGTGGTCGCCGGTCAGGAGGGCGAGGAGGGCGACGCCGCGCATCAGCTGGGCGGCGACGATGACGCGGACCAGGGGGAAGCGGTCGGCGAGGAGGCCCGCGAGGGGGGCGCCCGCTACGCCGACGCCGCCGGAGACGGTCATGAGGAGGCCGACCTGGGCGAGGCTCAGGCCGGAGACGTAGGTGAAGTAGAGGGCGGTGCAACTGGCCCAGAGGCCGGTGCCCGTCTTGTCGACGACGCTGACGACGAGCATCCGGCGGCCGTCGCGGCCTCCGGGGATGCGGTCGAGTGCGGTGCGGTGCCACGAGGACGGGCGGCTCACGCGGTTCCCCCTTGACGCGTTTTTATGTACTGATACATAATCTTTAACGTGGTGACACAATATTCGATCCAGGGGACGACGGCCAAGGGGATCGCCTCGTCCGTCGAACGCGGCGTGGCCGAGGGCGACCTCGCGCCGGGCGACGCGCTGCCTCCCGTACGGAAGCTCGCGGACGATTTGGGGGTCAGTCCGGGCACGGTGGCGACCGCGTACAAGGAGCTGCGCGGGCGCGGACTCGTGGTGACGCGCGGGCGGGGCGGCACGGTCGTGGCGGAGGCGCCTTCGGTGGCGTCCCGGCGCCCTCCCCGGATACCGGAGGGGCTGACGGACCTGTCGAGCGGTCTGCCCGATCCCGCGTTCCTGCCGGTGCTCCGCCCGCCGGGCGAGGTGCGGCCGGTCTACGGCTCGCACCGGGCCGCGCCCCGGCTGGCGGCCCTGGAGGAGCTGACCCGGGCGTGGTTCCGGCGGGACGGGGTGCCGGCGGAGCGGGTGACCTTCGCGCACGGGGCGCTCGACTGCGTCGCCCGGCTGCTCTCGGTGGAGCTGCGGCCCGGGGACGCCGTGGCGGTCGAGGACCCCGGCTTCCACCACCTCCTCGACCTGGTGCCCGCGCTGGGGCTGCGGATGGTGCCGGTCCCCGTGGACGGCGAGGGGATCACGCCGGACGGCCTGCGGGCGGCGCTGCGGGCCGGGGTGCGGGCGGTCGTCCTCAGCCCGCGCGCGCAGTGCCCGACCGGGGCCTCGTTCTCGGTGGGGCGGCGGGACGAACTGGGGGATCTGCTCCGGGAGTTCCCCGAGGTCCTCGTGATCGAGGACGACTACCTCACCGAGCTCGACGGTCCCCCGGCGCCCACCCTCGGCGCGCTGGAGCCGGCCCGCTGGGCACAGGTGCGCACGGTCTCGAAGCGGCTGGGGGTGGACCTGCGGTGGGCCGGGCTGACCGGTGACGCGGTGACGCTCGCCCGGCACGACGGCCGGATGCTGATGACCTCCGGCTGGGTCAGCCACGTGCTCCAGGAGACCGTCGTCGGGCTGTTCTCCGATCCGGGGACGGCACGGCTGGTGGCGCGGGGCGAGGCCGCGTACGCCGAGCGGAGGCGGGCCCTGATCGACGCCCTGGGCGCGCGCGGCATCCGCGCGGTCGGGGCCGCGGGGTTGAACGTGTGGGTGCCGGTGCGGGACGAGTCGGCGGTGGTCAACGGGCTGCGGACGCACGGCTGGTGGGTCGCCGCGGGCGCCCGGTTCCGGATCGCGGCGCCGCCCGCCGTGCGGATCACGGCGTCCACGCTCCTGCCGGAGGCTGCGGAGCGGCTGGCGGCGGACCCGCTGAGGGTGGAGGTGGTGAGGGGGCCGAGGTCGGGGGCGGTGACGTCGGTGCCGTAGAGGGTGAAGGAGTCGACGTCGAAGGCGGCGCCGC
>NZ_JBEZUZ010000178.1:0-6292 GCF_040636735.1 Streptomyces sp. NPDC035033
GGAGCGCGGCGACCGCCGGCCGCGCCCGCCCTCGTACCGGACCCGAGCACTCCGACGGACGGCCGGTCAGCCGCCGCAGCGTCCTGATCGGCATAATGGACCTCGACCTCGACGGGGGCGTCGAGCGGGAGGACGGTGACGCCGACGGCGCTGCGGGCGTGCACGCCCTTCTCGCCGAGGATCTCGCCGAGCAGCTCGCTGGCGCCGTTGACGACGCCGGGCTGGCCGGTGAAGTCGGCGGCGGAGGCGACGAAGCCGACGACCTTCACGACCCGCTTGATCCGGTCGAGGTCACCGGCGACCGACTTCACGGCCGCGAGCGCGTTCAGCGCGCAGGTGGCGGCGAGCGCCTTGGCCTCCTCGGGGGTCACCTCGGCGCCGACCTTGCCGGTCACCGGAAGCTTGCCCTCCACCATCGGGAGCTGGCCCGAGGTGTAGACGTACACGCCGGACTGCACGGCCGGCTGGTAGGCGGCGATCGGCGGGACGACCTCGGGCAGCTTCAGGCCCAGCTCGGCGATCCGCGCCTCGACGGCCCCGCTCACGACTGCGGCCGCTTCATGTAGGCCACGAGCTGCTCCGGGTTCGGGCCGGGCACGACCTGGACGAGCTCCCAGCCGTCCTGGCCCCAGTTGTCGAGAATCTGCTTGGTCGCGTGCACCAGAAGCGGCACCGTGACGTACTCCCACTTGGTCATGGGCCCGACTGTAGCCGCTGCGGCGGGGTGCTCCGCCGAGGCTCCCCCTAGGGTCCCGGCTCGGGGGCTTCTCCGGGGCGGTCCGCTGATTGCGCGGGGCCGCCAGTGGTTAGGCTCGACAGCGTGAGCAGGCTCCAGGTCGTCAGCGGCAAGGGCGGTACCGGTAAGACGACGGTCGCCGCCGCCCTCGCCCTCGCCCTCGCGACGGAGGGGAAGCGGACGCTCCTCGTCGAGGTCGAAGGCAGGCAGGGCATCGCACAGCTCTTCGAGACGGAGGCGCTTCCCTACGAGGAGCGCAAGATCGCCGTGGCTCCGGGCGGCGGCGAGGTGTACGCGCTGGCGATCGACGCCGAGCGCGCGCTCCTCGACTACCTCCAGATGTTCTACAAACTGGGCGGCGCGGGCCGGGCCCTGAAGAAGCTCGGCGCGATCGACTTCGCGACGACGATAGCGCCGGGGGTGCGGGACGTCCTGCTCACCGGCAAGGCGTGCGAGGCGGTCCGGCGGCGGGAGCGCGACGGCCGCCCGGTCTACGACCACGTGGTGATGGACGCGCCGCCGACCGGCCGCGTCACCCGCTTCCTCAACGTGAACGACGAGGTGGCGGGGCTGGCCCGGATCGGCCCGATACACAACCAGGCGCAGGCGGTGATGGGGGTCCTCAAGTCCCCCGAGACGGCGGTGCACCTGGTGACCCTCCTGGAGGAGATGCCGGTCCAGGAGACGGCGGACGGCATCGCCGAGCTGCGCGCCGCGGGGCTGCCGGTGGGCCGGGTGGTGGTGAACATGGTCCGCCCGCACGTGCTGGACGAGGCGGCGGTACGGGCCGCCTCCGGCGACCACCGCGAGGCGATCGCGCGGACGCTGGCGTCCGCCGGGATCACGGGCGCCGCCGGCCTGGTGGAGCCGCTGCTCGACGAAGCGGCCGGGCACGCCCGCCGGGTGGAGCTGGAGCGGAGCCAGCGGGCCGTCCTGGACGGCGTCGGCGTGCCCGCGTACGAGCTGCCCTACCTGGGCGACGGGGCGGACATCGCGGGTCTGTACCGCCTGGCGAAGGAACTGCGGAGACAAGGGGTGGGTGCGGCATGAGGGAGGAGACCCCCGTGGCGGAGAAGACCCCGGAGGCCGCCGCGGGCGGGCTGGACGCCGTGCCCGCCCTGGAGATCGACCCGATCCTCGACGACCGGGGCACCCGGATCATCGTCTGCTGCGGCTCCGGCGGGGTCGGCAAGACGACCACGGCGGCGGCGCTCGGCGTGCGGGCGGCGGAGCGGGGCCGGCGGGTGGTGGTCCTCACCATCGACCCGGCCCGCCGGCTCGCCCAGTCGATGGGCATCGACGCGCTGGACAACACCCCGCGGAAGGTCGACGGCGTCAAGGGCTCCGACGGCGGCGAACTGCACGCCATGATGCTGGACATGAAGCGGACCTTCGACGAGATCGTCGAGGCGCACGCCGAGCCCGCGCGGGCGCGGGCGATCCTGGAGAACCCCTTCTACCAGTCCCTGTCAGCCGGTTTCGCCGGTACGCAGGAGTACATGGCGATGGAGAAGCTGGGCCAGCTGCGGGCCCGGGACGAGTGGGACCTGATCGTCGTCGACACCCCGCCGTCCCGTTCGGCGCTGGACTTCCTGGACGCGCCGAAGCGGCTGGGGTCGTTCCTGGACGGGAAGTTCATCAAGCTGCTGATGGCGCCGGCGAAGGTGGGCGGCCGGGCGGGGATGAAGTTCCTCAACGTCGGCATGTCGATGATGTCGGGGACGCTGGGGAAGCTGCTGGGGGGTCAGTTCCTGGGCGACGTGCAGACCTTCGTCGCCGCGATGGACACGATGTTCGGCGGCTTCCGGACCCGGGCGGACGCCACGTACCGGCTGCTCCAGGCGCCGGGCACGGCCTTCCTCGTGGTCGCGGCGCCGGAGCGGGACGCGCTGCGGGAGGCGGCGTACTTCGTGGAGCGGCTGGCCGCCGAGAGCATGCCGCTGGCCGGTCTCGTCCTCAACCGGGTGCACGGCAGCGGGGCGGCGCGGCTCTCGGCCGAGCGGGCGCGGGCGGCGGCGGAAAATCTTGACGAGGGCCGCATGGTGGATCAGGGGGACGGGAAGACTGGACTGCGTGGCGTCCCGGCCATGTCGTCCGAGCCGTCGCACCCCGCCACCGCCGCCGACTCCCCCGCACGTCCCTCCGCCGCACCCGAGGCTGCCCCCACAGCCGACGCGACAGAAGAGCGCAGCAGCACCGTCGAGCACGGCAGCGCCGTCGAGCACGACAACAGCACGGACACCGACCCCGAGATCGCCCGGCTGACCGCCGGTCTGCTCCGGCTGCACGCCGAGCGGATGCGGGTGCTCGCGCGCGAGCAGCGCACGCGTGACCGCTTCACGGCCCTCCACCCCGAGGTGGCGGTGACCGAGGTGACCGCCCTGCCCGGCGATGTGCACGACCTCGCCGGGCTGCGGGCCGTCGGTGAGCTCCTCGCCTCCCCGCGCGACCGGTCCTGACGGGACCCCGCGGGGCGGTCGGGGCTATCCGACCGCGGCGTACTCCTCGTACGTCGCGTCGTCCTCCATGGCGACGGGCAGCAGGCCCGCGCCGCGCTCGTACTCCGTGCGTGCGGTCTCCAGGAGCCGCCGCCAGGAGGTGACCGTGGGGCGCCGGCGCAGCAGGGCGCGGCGCTCGCGCTCCGTCATGCCGCCCCACACGCCGAACTCCACACGGTTGTCCAGGGCGTCGGCGAGGCACTCGGTGCGCACCGGGCAGCCGGTGCACACCGCCTTTGCCCTGTTCTGTGCCGCTCCCTGCACGAAAAGTTCATCCGGATCGGTAGTGCGGCAGGCCGCCTGCGCACTCCAGTCAGCTACCCAGCCCATACCGGCGCCGTCCTCTCCCGAATCGAGGCTCCCCCACGGCGGCAGCGGCATATTCACCGCTGCCAGTTGGGACGTTACGGAAGGCGGGGACAGCGCAACACCCCCTTCGGGCCCAATCTTGAATGGTCCGAACGGACTATGCGTGCGCGTCAGATCACCCAGGGGAGTGATCGCAGGACATGCGTGTGTTATAGGGCACCCCACGACACACGACCTCGAATCGGACACGCCGCCGCCCGCGTATTCGGGACGCGGGAACTCATGCCGGAAATCGGGTGGATGTCATGCATGGGGGTTGATACGGGACCGCACTCCTGTGACAGTTGGGAGCAGCTTAGGCCAAGGCATATACGTGTGTCCGGCGATTGAGAACGTAGGCTGCCCCCATGGCAAAGAAGCGCTCGGGCGGTGGTCTGACCGGGACCCAGCAGGCCGCCAAGTTCCTCGGTGTCAGTGTGCTCTCCGGAGCCGTGCTGGCGGGCATCGCCCTGCCCGCGGCCGGTGCGCTGGGTCTGGCGGCGAAGGGGACGGTCGAGGGGTTCGACGAGATCCCCTCCAACCTGAAGACCCCGCCGCTCAGTCAGCGCACCACCATCCTGGACTCCGAGGGCGGGCTGATCGCCACCGTCTACTCCCGGGACCGCAAGGTGGTGCCGCTGGAGAAGATCTCCCCCTACATGCAGAAGGCGATCGTCGCGATCGAGGACGCGCGCTTCTACGAGCACGGGGCGATCGACCTCAAGGGCGTGCTGCGCGCGATCAACAAGAACGCGCAGTCGGGCGGGGTCTCGGAGGGCGCGTCCACGCTCACCCAGCAGTACGTGAAGAACGTCTTCGTCGAGGAGGCCGGTGACGACCCGGAGAAGGTCGCGCAGGCCACCCAGCAGACGATCGGCCGCAAGGTCCGCGAGCTGAAGTACGCGATCCAGGTCGAGGAGGAGCTGGGCAAGAAGAAGATCCTGGAGAACTACCTCAACATCACGTTCTTCGGGCAGCAGGCGTACGGCATCGAGGCCGCCTCGCAGCGCTACTTCTCCAAGCCCGCCGCCGACCTGAACCTGGGCGAGGCCGCGATGATGGCCGGCCTGGTGCAGTCGCCGAGCCGCTTCGACCCCATCAACGACCTCCAGGAAGCCACCAAGCGGCGCAACATCGTCCTCCAGCGGATGAGGGACGTCGGCGACATCAGCGAGGCCGAGTTCGAGGAGGCCAAGGCGACGCCGATCAAGCTGAAGGTGAAGTCGCCGAAGAACGGCTGCATCACCGCCGTCGACGGCGCCGGCTTCTTCTGCGACTACGTCCGCAAGACGATCCTCAACGACCCGGTCTTCGGCAAGACCGCCGAGGAGCGGCAGAAGCTGTGGAACCTGGGCGGCCTGACCGTCCGCACCACGCTCGACCCGAAGGCGCAGGCGGCGGCGAACGAGGCCGCCGTGGCCAAGGTGAACAAGGACGACGGGGTCGCCACCGCCGTCGTCCAGGTGCAGCCCGGCACCGGCAAGATCCTGTCGATGAGCCAGTCCCGCCCGTACGGCCTGGACCAGAAGCAGCACCAGACCACGCTCAACCTCGCCGTCGGCAGCAAGATGGGCGGCACGACGTACGGCTTCCCGGTCGGCTCGACCTTCAAGCCGATCACGGCCGCCGCCGCCCTGGAGAAGGGCCTCTCCCCGGCGACGAGCTACGACACCCCGTGGAAGATCTCCATGGAGAAGAGCGACTACAAGCGCTGCGACGGCAAGCCCGCGGACTACGGCCCCTGGTCCGTCCAGAACGAGCTCGAGTCGGAGAAGGGGGCGTACGACATGATGAGCGCCCTCGGCAAGTCCATCAACACCTACTTCGCCAAGCTGGAGCAGGCGGCCGGCCTCTGCGAGACGCTGACGATGGCGAAGAAGGTCGGCTACGAGCGCGAGCTCGGCAAGCCGATCAAGCAGAGCCCGTCGGCGACCCTCGGCTCCCTTGAGAGCACCCCGCTCGACATGGCGAACGTCTACGCGACCTTCGCCAACCGCGGCATCTACTGCACGCCGGTGGTCATCGACTCCATCAAGGCCGCCAACGGCGACAAGCTGAACGTGCCGCAGACCAAGTGCACGCGCGCCATGTCCGACCGCACCGCCGACATGATCAACCAGATGCTCAAGGGCGTGGTCGAGGACGGCACCGGTACCAAGGCCGGTCTGAGCGACCGCGACAACGCGGGCAAGACCGGTACCACCGAGGGCCGCAAGGACGCCTGGTTCGTCGGCTACACCCCGGACCTGTCCACCGCCGTCTGGGTCGGCGACGACGTCGGCAAGCGCGAGGAGATGTTCGACATCACCATCGGCGGCGTCTACTACGACAAGGTCTGCGGTGGCTGCCTCCCCGGCCCGATCTGGCGGATCGCGATGACCGGCGCGCTCGGTGACGAGGCCCCGTCCTTCGTCGGCATCAAGGTCCCCCGGGCCGAGAAGCCGAAGGCCCCGGAGAAGGACAAGCAGGACGACAAGCCGCGCCGGGACGACGACAAGCCGGCCGACCGGCCGACCAACCCGTTCCCGGACATCACCCTCCCCGACCTGACCGGCGGCGGCGACGGCCGGCCCGGCAACGGCCGCGGCAACCGCTGACGCGGAGCCGACGGCAGAAGGCGGCAGCAGGAACGACAGAAGGACGGCAGAAGGGCGCCCCCCCCCGGACCGCGGGGGGGGCCCCGGCCGGGGGGCGGTGGGCGCGGGACACG
>NZ_JBEZUZ010000179.1:0-6058 GCF_040636735.1 Streptomyces sp. NPDC035033
CCGGGGGCCGGACGTCCGGCCCCCGGCAGGCGGGGTTCCTCAGGCGTGGGTGAGCGGGGGGACCGGGGCGGCCTCGACCGACCGGGCCGCCCGGTCGAGCGCGCTTGCGAGCAGCGCCAGGTCCGTCGGGCCGTTGCCCAGCTCCCGGACCGGGCGGCGGGCGGGCGGGTCGCCCATCCGCTCCCACTCCAGCGGGACGACCGTCGGCCGCAGGGTCGCCGTCCGGGGGATCCGGCCCGTGACGCGGCCCGCCTGGAAGGGCGTCACGCGCCCGTCCGGGTGGCCCAGCCGGCCCCGGCCGGGCGCCGGCACGTCGGGGCCGGGCGCGCTCGGCGGCGCGTCGAGCACCACGCGGAGCCGGGCGCCGTGCGCGAGCTCGGTGTCGGCGGTCCGGTCCGGCCGGGCCGAGGTGGCGACCAGGTGCACCCCGAGCCGTTCCCCGTGCCGCGCGATCGTCTCCAGGACCCGGACGACGGACCCGGCGGCGGGCCGGCCCGGCGCGCCGAGGGCGGGGGCGACGAGCGCGTCGAAGTCGTCGACGAGCACGACGAGCCGGGGCAGCGGGCCCCGTCCGGCGGCGGGACGCGGAAGGTGGTCCTCCTCGCTCCCCGGCCGGGGCACCCGCGCGCCGCCCGCCCCGTGCGCCTCGCCCGCCCGCCGCGTGCGTCCGCTCGCGGCTCCGGTCACGTCGCCGGAGCCCGGGTGGGGCGTGCGTCCGCTCGCGGCTCCGGTCACGTCGCCGGAGCGGGGGTACGGCGTCCGGCCGCTCGCGGTTCCGGGGAGTTCTCCCGCGCCCGGGTGGGCCGTGCGTCCGCTCGCGGCCCCGGGGACGTCGCCGGAGCCCGGGTACGCCGTGCGGCCGCTGGTGGTCCTGGGGAGGTCGGTGGCGCTCGGGTGGGGCGTGCGGGTGCTCGTCGTGCCGGTCACGTCCTCCGTGCCGGGGTAGGGGGCGCGGCCGCCGGGGGCGGGGTACGCCGTCCGGCCGCTCGCGGCGCCCGGGACGTCGCCGGAGCCCGGGTGGGGCGTCCGGCCGCTCGCGGTCCCGGGGAGGTCGCGCGCGCCCGGGTACGCCGTGCGCCCGCTCGCCGTGCCCGGGACCCCGTCCGCCGGGGCGTCGGTGCGGAGGGTGCGGCCGCTGGGGCGGGAGGAGAGGTCGGCGGCCGCCGCGCGGCCGCCGAGACGGCCGCCGAAGGTGGCCGGGAGGTCGCCCACGTGGGCGCGGCCGCCCAGCCGGTCGCTGGGGGTCGACGGGAGCTCGTCCGCGCCCCGGCGCTCGCCGTCGGCGGGACGGGGGATGCGGCCGGAGGGCCGGTCGGCGAGTTCGTCCGGGCCCTGGTACGGCGTCCGGGCCCCCGGCGGGCTGTCGCCCACCGCGCCCGCGCCCGTCCGCAGGGTCCGGCCGCTCGGGCGGTCCCCGAGCTCCGCCGCGCCGGGCAGCCGGACGGCCGCCCGGACGCCCTGGGGCACCGCCTCGGCCGCGCTCGGCGACCGCTGGCCGATCAACGCGCGGGTGCTCCGCCGGTCGGCGAAGTCCGCGTCCCCGAGCAGTTCCGCGCGGCGCTTCAGCTCCGCGCCCAGCGCCTGGGCGAACTCCCGCATCCGGACCGGGTCCGCCGCCACCAGGTGCTCGGTGACGTGCGGCAGCTCCGTACAGGCCGCGAGGCCCTCGCCGCGCTCCCCGCCCGCGCCGTCCACCAGGAGCAGCCCGAGGCGGTCCGGGCGGGCGCCGGCCGCGAGGGAGGCGGCGACGGCGCGCAGCAGCTCCGTACGGCCGCTGCCCGCCGGGCCCTCGATCAGCAGGTGCGGGCCCTCCGCCGTGAGGTCGACGGAGAGGGGGCCGCGCGGGCCGGTGCCGAGGACGGCCGTGCCCTCCCCGGCGGACGCCCAGCGGGCCATCAGGGACGCGGGCGTGGCGCGGGCCAGGCCCAGCTCGTCCAGGAGCCGGGCCGACGGCGGCAGCGCGGCGGCCCGCCCGGGGGCGGCCGACGCCGAGTCCGGGCGCAGCGGGGCCAGCGCCCGCCCGAAGCGCTCCGCCCAGGCGACCGAGACCGCGTCCACGACCCCGACGGTGCCGTGGCCCGCGACCCGCCCGCCGGCCGTCCGCAGCAGTCGCAGCGCCGTCGCCACGTCACCGCTGAGCAGGGCCGCCGCCCCGCACTCGCGGAAGGCGAGGGAGGCCGCGCAGGCCGCCTCGTAGGTGGCGGCGACCGGCGAGGCGGGGGAGGCCGGGGGCGCCTCGGCCAGACAGATCAGGTGGATGCCGGCCGCGGCGCCGGCCCCGGCGAGCCGGGCCACCGACTCGCGGAGCGCCGCCGTGCCGGGGTCGCCGTCCACGACGACGACCGTCGCGGGGCCCTCGTACCGCGCGGCGGCCTCCGCGACCGCGGCCCGGTCCGCGCTGGCCCAGCCGGGCCCGAGCGGGCCGTCGTCCAGGCGCCGGGTCAGCTCCGCCGTACGGGCCCGGGCCTGCTCGCGGTCGTACGCGAGGAGCAGCCGGCAGTCCTGGCCGTGCGCGGGCCGCGCGTGCGGGAGCCAGCCGAGCCAGCCCCAGGCGCGCCGCCGCTCCTCCAGGGAGCGGTTGCGGTCGGCGCTGACCAGGACGATCTCCAGGTCGGCGGGGGAGTGCAGGGCGGCCAGCTGGGCCACCACGGAACGGGCCAGGCCGGCCAGCCGGTCCGCCGGGCCCGCCAGGCCCAGGGAGCCGGCCTCGCGCAGCCCGACGGTGACCGGCACCCCGGACAGCTCCGCGCGGTCGGCGGTGCCGAGCCGGACGGCCAGGGCCTCGGGGTGGCGCGGTCCCCGCTCCCACAGCCGGGGGCCGGGGCCGAGGGCGGTGAGCAGCACGGCCGACGGGTCGGGCCAGGTGTCGGGCGCCGCGAGGGCGCCGGGCGCGAAGGTCCCGGACGGGCCGTCGGCCGGGGACGGGCGGGCGCCGGCCCCGGGCTCCGCCTCGCGGCCGCCCGCGAGCCGCCGGGCCCAGGCGCCGAGCCCGCGCCGGCCGGCCCTGCGGGTGGTCGCGTCGGCGCCGTCCGGGGTCGTGCGGAGGCGGCTGTGGGCCTCGCCCCCGCCGCCCTCGGGCTCGCGCGCCCGCGCGTGCCCCGCGTCCGGCCGGGGCTCGGCGAGCGGCACCCCCTGGGCACCGCCGTGCGTCTCGGGGCCCTGCCCGGTCCAGGCGCCCCCGGCTTCCGCCGTCCCGGCGGGAGCGGGCCACGCGCGCGGGGGGCCGTCCTGGGCGGTCCGGGCGGCGGTCGCGTCCGGCTCCGCGGACCGGGCCGGCCGTGCCGCGCCGTCCTCGGGCCCGGCGGCCGCGGCGGGCGACGGGACACGGAGGTGGCCCTCGCCGTCGGGGGCGGTGGGCAGCGCCCCGGGCTCCGCCGGGCCGCCGGCGGGGGCGGTGAGGCGCAGGGTGGACTCGCCGAGGCGGAGGAGGGCGCCGGGGCGCAGCCGCACCGGGCGGTCGCCGACGGGGACGCCGTCGAGCGTCGTGCCGTTGGTCGAGCCGAGGTCGGCGACGGTGATCCGGCCGTCGTCGGCGACGGTCACCGTGCAGTGGGCGCGGGAGACGTCCGGGTCGTCCAGCGGCACGTCCGCCTCGACGGAACGGCCGATCCTGATCGCCCCGCCGTGCAGCAGGTGCACCCCGCCCGCGTCCGGGCCCGCGACCACGTGCAGCCGGGCGGCGGAGGAGGCGGTGGCGGCGAGGTCGGCCCGGTCGTCCGGATCGGGGGCCTGGAGCGCGAGCACCGCCCCGTCGACCAGCGGCGGCTCGCCCAGCACGCAGCGGCGGGCGTCCAGCCGCTCCGCGCCCGCGTACAGCACGGGCGTGCCGGAGCCGGACGCGTCGGGGCCGGTGACGGCGGCGGCGAGGTTCGAGGCCACGGCGGACAGGGCCGTGCCCGCGGGGGCCGTGACGAGCACGTCGCAGGCGCGCCCGGCGCCGTGGCCGGCGTGCGGCGCGAGGACGGTCAGCCGGATCTGCATCGCCGTCAGCGGTCCCTTCTGCGCGAGCTGCCCGGCGGAGGGACCGCCCCGTGTCTCCCCCCACCCGGCACGGACGCGTCGCCCGGTACAGGTCGGCACGGCGCGGGGGCTCCCGACCCCACCGATGCGACGTGCTGGAGGCATCCTCGCACCTGCCGCAGACAACCCGCCGCCGGGTCACCCCGAAGTGATCTTGAAGGGTCCTCCGGAGCCTCCGGGCGTGACGCGAAAACGCCAGGTCGGGCAGGGCCGCGAAGCCGGTGCGGCAACCATCCCGGCCGGAGGAGCGTCTTCTTCCGGACAAGTTCGGACGGAATCCCGGCGGTGGATCCGCCCGTGGTTCCGCCCGTGCGTCCGGGCGGCGACGGACGACCGCCCGACGGCCTCCGGGTTCGGACGGGTCAGCGGAAATCCGCCTGTGGACGACCGGGCTGTGACCCGTTCGGCGGCACTAGAGTGGGTCGGACACCCGGACGGGTCACAACAGAGAACAAGAGGACCTCCGGGGCCCCGGCTCGGTACGCCGAGCGGTACCGGCCACCAGGACCACGATCAGCAGGGAGCGCGTGACGTGCGGCCAATCGGCAGCAAGTACCTGCTCGAGGAGCCGCTCGGCCGCGGCGCCACGGGCACCGTCTGGCGAGCCCGCCAGAGGGAGACGGCGGGAGCCGAGGCGGCCGTGCCCGGCCAGCCCGGCGAGACCGTCGCGATCAAGGTCCTCAAGGAGGAGCTGGCCAACGACGCGGACATCGTGATGCGCTTCCTGCGCGAGCGGTCCGTCCTCCTCCGGCTCACGCACCCGAACATCGTGCGCACCCGCGACCTGGTCGTCGAGGGCGACGTCCTGGCCCTGGTCATGGACCTCGTCGAGGGCCCCGACCTCCACCGCTACCTGCGGGAGAGCGGCCCGCTGACGCCGGTCGCCGCCGCCCTGCTCACCGCGCAGATCGCCGACGCGCTCGCCGCCAGCCACGCCGACGGCGTCGTCCACCGCGACCTCAAGCCGGCCAACGTGCTGCTGGCCGAGCGGGACGGCGCCATGCACCCGATGCTGACCGACTTCGGCATCGCGCGCCTCGCCGACTCCCCGGGCCTCACCCGCACCCACGAGTTCGTCGGCACGCCCGCGTACGTGGCGCCGGAGTCCGCCGAGGGCCGCCCGCAGACCTCCGCCGTCGACATCTACGGCGCCGGCATCCTCCTGTACGAGCTGGTCACCGGCCGTCCGCCGTTCGCCGGCGGCACCGCCCTCGAAGTCCTCCACATGCACCTCAGCGAGGAGCCCCGCCGGCCCTCCACCGTGCCCGGCCCGCTGTGGACGGTCATCGAGCGCTGCCTCAGCAAGGACCCGGACCGGCGGCCCAGCGCCGTCAACCTGGCGCGCGGCCTGCGCACGGTCGCCGCCGGCATCGGCGTCCACGCCTCGCCCGCCCAGATCGAGGCCGCCGAGGGCGTCGGCGCCCTCCTCGCCCCGGACCCCGACCCGGCGCAGGTCCCGCAGACCCCCGGCGCCGCGGACCCCACGCAGGTGCTGCCCGCCGGCTCCGGCGCGCCCGCGGCCTTCGACCCGGCCGCCGCCACCAGCGTCCTGCCCACCAGCGGACCGGCCGGCGCCGCCGACCCCACCGCGGTGCTGCCGACGGGCGGCCCCGCCGGCGCGGCGGACCCGACCGCCGTCATGCCCGCCATGCCGGCGGACCCGCCGGCGGAGGACCCGCACCCCTGGCAGACCCAGCTCCGCGCGGCCCGCGACCGCAACGAGCAGACCCAGGTCCAGTACCTGGACCCCGCCGAGGACCCGCTGCGCCGCCGCCCCCCGCGCCGCCCGCAGCAGCCGCCGCAGGCCCCGCCGTACCAGCAGGGGCCCCCGCCGCAGCAGTACCAGCAGCAGCCCCAGGGGCACCAGCGGCCGCAGCAGCCGCCGTACCAGCAGCAGCGGCCCGCCCCGCGCCCGCCGCAGCCGTACCAGCAGCCGCAGCAGCCCGCCCCGCAGCCGTACGCGCCCCCGCAGCCCCCGCAGCAGCAGTACGCGCCGCCCCAGCAGCCGCAGCAGCCCCAGCGGCCGCAGCCGCCCGCC
>NZ_JBEZUZ010000180.1:0-5998 GCF_040636735.1 Streptomyces sp. NPDC035033
GCCCGCCGACGCGTGCGAACCGCAGCCGCCGCCCGCCGCCGCGAGCGCGTCGGCGCGGTGGGCGGGCAGGGTGGTCGTGCCCGCGCCCTCCACCTCGAAGCCGGCGTCCGCGATCATGTCGAGGTCCGCCTTGCCGGCCTGGCCCTCACTGGTCAGGTAGTCGCCGAGGAAGATCGAGTTGGCGATGTGCAGCGCCAGCGGCTGCATCGAGCGCAGGTGGACCTCGCGGCCGCCCGCGATCCGCACCTCCACGTCGGGGCAGACGAAGCGGACCATGGCGAGGATCCGCAGGCAGCGCTGCGGGCTGAGGTTCCACTCCTTCGCCAGCGGCGTGCCCTCGAACGGGATCAGGAAGTTGACCGGCACCGAGTCCGAGTCCAGCTCGCGCAGCGCGAACACCACGTCGACCAGGTCCTCGTCGGTCTCGCCCATGCCCGCGATCAGACCCGAGCAGGCCGAGAGGCCCGCCGCGTGCGCCTTCTGCACGGTGTCCACCCGGTCCGCGTAGGTGTGGGTGGTGGTGATCTCGCCGTACGTGCCCTCGGAGGTGTTGAGGTTGTGGTTGTACGCGTCGGCGCCCGCCGACTTCAGCCGCTCGGCCTGGCCGTCGGAGAGCAGGCCGAGGCAGGCGCACACCTCCACGCCCTCGTTCTGCTCCTTGATGGCCTCGATGGTCCTGCCGACCCGCTCCACGTCCCGGTCCGTCGGGCCGCGGCCGCTCGCCACCAGGCAGACCCGCTTGGCGCCGCCGGCGATGCCCGCCGCGGCCGCCTCGGACGCCTCGTCCGGCTTCAGCCAGGTGTACTTGAGGATGTCGGCCTTGGAGCCGAGCCGCTGCGAACAGTACGAGCAGTCCTCCGGACACAGTCCGGACTTGAGGTTGACGAGGTAGTTCAGCTTCACCCGCCGCCCGAACCACTGCCGGCGCACCTTGCCGGCCGCCGCCACCACATCGAGCAGTTCGTCGTCGGAGGTCGCCAGCACGGCGAGCGCTTCTTCACGGGTCGGCGACTCGCGCCGCAGCCCCTTCTCCACCAGCGTGTTCAGCAGGTCCATAAGGGTTGATCCTCGCCTACCGCGGGCTCCCCGGCCAAGGAGAAACCGAACAAACGGCTCGGCGAGAGGTGTGTGGATGACCACACCCCGACCTCGGCCTCCTGCCGTTAGGGTCTGTGCGCTGCCTACAAAAAGGCGCCTACAAAACGGTGCCTGCAAAAGGACCGCCGCATGTCCCAGCCCGGGCCGACCCCGCCTCCGCGCCGCACCGCCTTCGACTGGACCGACGCCGAGGCCCGCCGCCGGGCGGAGGCCGGGCTCGTCCGGACGCTGCGGCCGCGCCCGGCGGTCTCCGAGCTGCTGGACCTGGCGAGCAACGACTACCTCGGCCTCACCCGGCACCCCGAGGTCACCGAGGCGGCCGCCGGGGCCGCCCGCCGCTGGGGCGCCGGCGCGACCGGTTCGCGCCTCGTCACCGGAACGACCCGGCTGCACACCCGGCTGGAGGAGGAGCTGGCCGCGTTCTGCGGCTTCGAGGCCGCCCTCGTCCTCTCCTCCGGATACGCCGCCAACCTCGCCGCGCTCACCGCGCTCGGCGGCCCGGGCGCGCTGATCGTCTCCGACGCCGCCAACCACGCCTCGATCGTGGACGGCTGCCGGCTCGCGCGCGCCGAGGCCGCCGTCGTCCCGCACGCCGACCCCGAAGCCGTGCGCAAGACGCTGGAGGCGCACCCGGGGCGGCGCGCGCTCGCCGTCAGCGACTCGGTCTTCTCCGTCGACGGCGACCGGGCCCCGCTGGAGGAGCTCGCCGCCGCCTGCCGTGACCACGGAGCCGGGATCGTCGTCGACGACGCCCACGGTTTCGGCGTGCTCGGCGCGGGCGGCCGGGGCGCCCTCCACGGCGCGGGCCTCGCCGGCGACGAGGACGTCGTGGCCACCCTCACCCTCTCCAAGTCGCTGGGCAGCCAGGGCGGCGCGGTCCTCGGCCCCGCCCGGGTGATCGAGCACCTGGTCAACGCCGCGCGCACCTTCATCTTCGACACCGGTCTCGCGCCGGCCGCCACCGGCGCGGCGCTCGCGAGCCTGCGGCTGATCGCCGCCGACCCGGGGCTCGCCGAGCGGGCCCGTACGGTCGCGGTCACCCTGCACCAAGCGCTCACCGGGGCCGGGTTCACCTCGGCCCGGCCGGACGCGGCCGTGGTGTCGGTCCGCGCGCCGGGGCCCGAGGAGGCCCTGCGCTGGGCGGCCGACTGCCGTGAACGGGGCCTGTCCGTGGGCTGCTTCCGGCCCCCGTCCGTGCCGGACGGCATCTCCCGGCTGCGGCTGACGGCCCGCGCGGACCTCACCGACGCGGAGATCGAGCGGGCGGTCGAAACGATCGTCCGGACCGCGCCGGCCGGAGCCCGCTGAGAACGGGACGCACGGAGGAGGGCGTGCCTCCGCTTGTGCCCCAAAACCGTTCCGCGCACCGAGAGTTCACCGCTTCGGGCGACAGAACGGGGCATATCTCGGGAGAACGCCCCACCGGGCCGCGCGATCGGTGGCAGTCTGGCGCGGAGCGCGATCCGGGGCGACGGCCCCGGCGGGAAAGGGACGACGTCGCCATGGCAGACCACCAGGAAGCATCCGTCACTCTGCCGAGCGAGCCCGCCGCGGTCGCCACGGCGCGCAGGTTCGTGGCGGAGGTGCTCGGCCGCTGGGGTCTGGACGACGGCGGGGACGCGGCGGACTCGATCCGGCTGATGGTCTCGGAACTGGCGACCAACGCCGTGCAGCACACCTTCGGGCAGTCGCCCACCTTCACCGTCGAGGTGCGTCTCGACCGCGAGGAGGTCCTGCGGGTCGGGGTCACCGACAGCCATCCGCGCTTCCCGCGCCGCCTGCCGGCCGCCGTCCAGCAGGACAACGGCCGCGGCATGGCGATCATCCGGGTCCTCGCGGCGGAGGCCGGCGGCCGGCTCTCGGTCACGCCGACCGCGGAGGGCGGCAAGACGGTGTGGATCACCCTGCCGTGGGCCGCGGCCGCCGTTCCCGCCTGCTGAACGGCCCGCCGTGCCCGTTCACTCGGAGTGCATTTTCGTCGAGGGCCACGCGCCGCCGGCGAAGTGGCGCGCCCAGTAGTGCGGATTGACCTCCGCGAGCGTGCGGGAGAGCCAGCGGGTGGGGTCCTCGGGGTCGGGCACGCCGACCTCGACGTCGGGGCCCCAGAGCGCGAGGCGTTCCTGGCAGACGCCGCACGGCGGCAGGACGACGTACCGGCCGTCCTCGGGGTCGCGGAAGACGCAGACGGAGGCGGTCACCCGGCGGTCGAGGGTGTACGCCTGGCAGTACGCGCCGGTCTCCTGGCACAGGGCGACGCTCGCGTGGATGTTGTCGAGGCCGACGCTCGTCAGGATCCGCCCGTCGTCGAGGCGGACGGCGGCGGCCCCGCCGGCCTCGTCGGCGGGCCAGCGGCGGTCCAGCTGGGCGATGGCGGCGTCGACGAGCGCTTGATCGAGTGTCATCACCGCATCCTAGGAAGGAAGCGGGGCGGACGCACGGGGTTCGTACGGGACGGGACGGGGCACGGCGCCCGCGGGGTGGGGTGCGGCGGCGCCACCGCACCCCGGGGACACCCCCGCGGGCGCCGCGGGGTCAGCGCACGCGACCGTAGAGGACCTTCGAGGTCCAGATCTTGTCGAGCTTCACCCAGGAGCCGGTCTTGGGCGAGTGCCAGATCTTGCCGCTGCCGGCGTAGATCCCCACGTGGTAGACCCTCCCGCCGGAGTGGAAGAAGACCAGGTCGCCCTTCTGCCGGCTGGAGGCGGAGATGTGCCGGGTCTTGTTGTACTGCTGCTGCGCGGTGCGGGGCAGCGACTTGCCCGCCTTCTTGTACGCGTAGAGCGTGAGACCGGAGCAGTCGAAGCGGGTGGGGCCCGCCGCGCCGTACCGGTAGGGCGCGCCCTTCTTGGCCGCGGCGACGCTCAGTGCCTTCGACGCGTGGGAGGTGGCTGCCTGGGCCTCGGGAGCGGCTCCCGGTGCGAGGAGCGTGCCGCCGACGGCGGCGAGGGTGAGAGCCGAGACGGCTCCGGCCCGGGACAGCAGGGACGGGACGTGCATCTGCGCAGTCATGCGCAACCCTTCGTCAGCCGCCTGTGAAGGATGACCTGTCGGGTTCGGGCAGGCGAAGATGCCCGGCCGCTCTCGCGGCTTCACCCCAAGGGACGGCCGCGCCGGGGATACGGCGCGGTCGACCCGTACTGCTCGGGTCCTCCACTCCTGCCGGTCCAATCCTGTCGACCAGACGTCCGGGACGGCGGCAGGACTCGGCGTCCGCCCGGACCGCCCCGCCTGGGTGGCGGGGGCTTGTCGTCGACAGGGATCTTGACCCACGGTCCGGGCGAAAACCGAGTGGAAACGGCGTTATGTGAGGCTCCTCACGACTGATCCATACGGGTGGACAAGAGGGTTTCGTGATCGTCGTAGGTTTGGCCGACGAGCCCCGTACCAGCGTCGGAATGTCCCATTCCGCCAAATGCGTACACCTGTTGCGCAACTCGCCTGCCCCATCGGCCGTTTGCGCGACTACGCCGAACGGGGGACGGTTTCTGCGCTCCGTGTCGGCCGTCCGGAGCTCGACACGACACGACGGAATGTCAACTCGCCCGCGTCGCGGGCACGGTGACGCGGGCCGCGCGCCGCTCTCCGTCCAACACCCGCAGCGCGCACGCCAGTGTCTCGGCGTGCACCTCGCTCTCGCCCCGCATATGCATGAGCGTCAGGGCCTCGCGCAGCGCCTCCACCCGTCCGACCAGCGCCTGAGCCGCGCGCAGGGCGCCATACGTATGCGATGTCCTGGATGGATTGATTCTCCCCAGGAGGTCGACGACTTCGAGGTACGCGTCGACGAACTGCCCCTCGGCGCGCGTCAGGGCGGGCAGCGGCGGAAGCTCCGGGACCATCGGGGCCTCACCGGGCCGGCGTGCCGGCGGCACGGCGGTCGCTGACGATGTGGTCGACCAGGCCGTACGCGCGGGCGGCCGGCGCGTCGAGCACGGTCAGGCGGTCGGTGTCGGCGGCGACGCGTTCCTCGTCCCGGCCGGTGTACGCGGAGAGCAGCCCCGTCATCACCCCGCGCAGCCGGAGCAGTTCGCGCGCGTGGAGGTCCAGGTCCGAGGGCTGCCCGGTGAGCGGCTCGTCCAGCAGCGGCTGGCGCAGCGTGACCCGGGCGCCGGGGAGCATCAGGCGCTTGCCGGGCGCGCCCGCCGCGAGCAGGACCGCCGCCGTGGAACCGGCCTGGCCGAGGCAGATCGTCTCCACGTCGCTCGCCAGGCTGCGCATGGTGTCGTGGATCGCGGTCATCGCCGTGACCGAGCCGCCGGGGGAGTTGAGGTAGAGCGAGACGTCCCGCCCCGGATCCGCGTGATCCAGGTGCAGGAGCTGGGCGATCACGTCGCTCGCGGCGACGTCGTCGACCGGCGTGCCCAGGAAGACGACCCGGTTCTCCAGGAGCTTCGCGTAGGGGTCGAGCGTCCGGGTTCCGTACGAGGTCCGCTCCGAGAACTCCGGCAGTACGTGGCGTGCGTCCATGAGGAGCACCTCCTTCTGTCAAAAATGTACAGGACGTACAGACCGTAAGATGAGGAGCATGACCTACGAGATCCCGGTGACGCAAGCGCGGGCGGAGCTCGCCGACCTCATCAACCGCGTGGTGTACGGCGGCGAGCGCGTGGTCGTGACCCGCCACGGGAAGCCGCTGGTCGCCCTCGTCTCCGCCGCCGACCTGGAGCGACTGGAGAAACTGGAGGCCGAGGCGCCGGAGGCGGCCGGCGAGCCGGTGATCAGTTCCCTCTCCGGTACGGCGGTGGCCGGCGGCCTCGGTTCCGCCACCGGCGAACAGCGCCGCTTCGGCATCGCCGCCCACCACCGCGAGCCCGGCGCCGGCTGACCGCCGCCGGCCCTTCCGTCCGCCCCGGCCGCGGACGCGGAAGCCGTGTGCCCCCGCCCGTCACGGCGGGGGCAC
>NZ_JBEZUZ010000181.1:0-5820 GCF_040636735.1 Streptomyces sp. NPDC035033
GCAGCCGTCGATGCACCGGGACTCGTCGATGGTCACGGGCACGTCGGCGCGCTGCCGCGGGCGGTCGGCCGCGGGCGTCCCGGCGTACCCGCCGCCGGTGACCGCGGCCCCACCGGCGTTGTCGTGCTCGCTCATGCCCTCAGGACACCGGCCGCCGCGCAGTCGTGACACGATCCGATGTGACGTGCGCCACTCTCCGGTGACGGCCGGGTCCGCGCCCGCTCCTAGTGGACGGAGAAGCCGCCGTCCACGAAGAGGGAGTGGCCCGTGACGTACGCGGAGGCGGCGCTCGCGAGGAAGACGGCGGCGCCCGCGAAGTCCTCGGCCAGGCCGTTGCGGCCCGTCATCGTGCGGGCGGCGAGCGCGGCGACCTTGGCCGGGTCGGAGGAGAGGCGCGCGTTGAGCGGGGTCATCACGAAGCCGGGGACCAGGGTGTTGGCGGTGACGCCGTACGGCGACCACGCCTCGGCCTGCGAGCGCGCCAGGGACTCCAGGGCGCCCTTGGACACCCCGTACGCCCCGCTCTGCACGAACGCGCGGTGCGCCTGCTGCGAGGTCACGTGGATGATCCGGCCGAAGCCGCGCTCCGCCATCCCCGGCCCGAACCGCTGCCCGAGGAGGAACGGCGCCTCCAGGTTCACCGTCATCGTGGTGTCCCAGACCTCCTCGCCCACCTCGCCGAAGGGCGGGCGGAGGTTGATCCCGGCGGAGTTGACGAGGATGTCCGGCTCGCCGAACACGGCCGCGGCCGCCTCCGCGCCCGCCCGGATGCCGTCGCGGGTGCTCAGGTCGGCGCTCACCCAGGCCGCCCGGCAGCCGTCGGCGGTCAGCTCGTCCACGGTCGCGGCGAGCTCCGCCTCCTTGCGCGCCAGGACCACGACGCTCGCCCCGGCCCGGGCCAGCGCCCCCGCGATCGCCCTCCCGATACCGGAACTTCCGCCCGTGACCAGGGCGGTGCGGCCCTCCAGGGAGAAGAGGCCGGACAGGTAGTCGTTGCTCATGCGGGTCGCTCCTCAGGACGTGCGTGTACCGGCCCGCCCACGTGCGGTAGGGGGCAGGTACACGCATCCTGGCACAGCCGCCCCTCAGGCGAGCTGGGCGACGAACTCCGTCCAGGCGGCGGGCGCCACGGTGAACTGAGGACCGTCCGGGACCTTGGAGTCGCGGACGTGGACGGTGGAGGGGCAGGCGGCTACCTCGACGCAGTCGCCGTCGCCGCCGCTGCTGTAGCTGGACTTGTGCCAGGAGAGGGCGACCTCCACGCAGTTGTCGCCGCTGCCGCTGCTGTAGCTGCTCTTGAACCAGACCAGGTCTGTGGTGCTCATCGTGCTCCTCGGATCTCCCGCAACAGGCCCACGGATGCCTCGACAGGCAGGGCCTGTGCTCGCATCCTGGCATACCGCTGCTGGATGATGCTGACCACTTTGGGGTCGGAGATGAGCTGGCCGGTCTCCTGGCCCTCGCAGTAGGCGTACCAGGTGTTCTCCTGGGTCTCCAGGAGGCAGAAAGGGCCGCCGAGGCCTGCGTGGTACCCGCGTGACTGGGCCATGATCTGGATGTCGATGTTGCGCCGTTCGCTGAGTTCGATGATGTGGTCGATCTGCTCGCGCATGATGTCCGGGCTGCCCACCTGGCGACGCAGCACGTGCTCCTCGATGGTGAAGCTGTAGATCGTGTGCGGGCGTTCCGTGAGGATGCTCGTCCGTTCCAAACGCCTGGTCAGGTTCGATGCGATCTGGTCGTCGCTCATCGCCGGAATCTGCTCCTCGAACAGCGTCCGGGCGTACGCCGGCGTCTGGAACAACCCAGGCACCAGCCGGTTCTCGAAGGTGTACAGCGTCACCGCCTGCGGCTCCAACTCCGCCCACTCCTCGAACCACTTCGCCAACCCCGCCTTGCGCGTCAGGTGCTTCGCCGCCGCCCTGAGCGCCCCGAACGCGTCCAGCACCTCCTCCGCCTTCTCCACGAACTCCTTCGACGGCAGCCGCCTCCCCTGCTCGATCGAGGCGACCATCGGGAGCGAGTAGCCCACCAGCGGTGCGAACTGCTCCTGCGTCAGGCCCGCTCGTCTGCGGAAGACCTTGACCACTTCCCCGAAAGCCTTCAGGCTCTCCGACGTCTCCGGTTCGCTCCCCTTCGGAACCTCGTCCGTCACCCCGCCACCTCCGCACCCGTGTGCTCGTGCTGAACGCATCCAGGTTCACGGACAGTCACCGGTACCGTCCAGAGCGTGAACCCGTACGCTGCACAGCGTACGGGTTCCTCACCTGGCAACTCCCCCTTTTCGGCGCCACATTGGCCCCATGGCCACCCCGCTGACCCGTAAAGGGCCCGTCACCGTACGTATGTTCGCGCAGCGTTTCAGCTCCACTCCGCGCGGCGCCCGGCTCGCCCGGAGGCTCGCCCTCCACCAACTGGACGAGTGGGGCGTGCCGTACGGCTCCGGGCTCTCCGACACCGCCGGGACCGTCGTCGCCGAGTTCGCCGCCAACGCGGTCACCCACGGGCGGGTGCCGGGGCGGGACTGCGAGCTGGCGCTCCTCTACGTGCCCCGGATCCTGCTGCGGATCGACGTCTCCGACACCCGGGGCGAGCGGTGGCCGGCGGCGGGGGAGCCGGGGCCGCTCGACGAGGGCGGACGGGGGCTGCTCCTGGTGGAGGCGCTGGTCTCGCGGTGGGAGGCGTTCGACCGCGTGCCGGTCGGGAAGACGGTGCGGGCCGAGCTGGACCTCGGGGCGTGAGGTCCGGCCCGGCCCGCTGGGGGTCAGCCCTTCAGGGGCTCGTAGCCGGCGGGGCGGGTGGTGAAGGTGCCCCGGCCCTGGGTGCGGCCGCGCAGGCTCCCGGCGTAGCCGAAGAGTTCGGCCAGCGGGACCGTCGCCGTCACCACCGACGTACCGCCCCGGACCTGCGAGTCGGTGACCCGGCCGCGGCGGGCCGCGAGGTCGCCGAGGACCGTGCCGACCGACTCCGCGGGGACGGTGACCGTCACCTCGGCGACCGGTTCGAGCAGCGTCATGACGCTCGCCCGGAGCGCCTCGCGGAGCGCGAAGCGGCCGGCCGCGCGGAACGCCGTGTCCGATGAGTCCTTCGGGTGGGTGGTGCCGTCCGTGAGCGTGACGCGGACGCCCGTCACCGGGTGCCCGCCGAGGGGGCCCTCGGCGAGCGCGTCCCGGCAGCCGGCCTCGACCGCCCGGACGTACTCCTGCGGCACCCGCCCGCCCGTGACCACGGACGAGAAGGCGAACTCCCCGCCGTCATCGAGCGGTTCGGCGTCGAGGACGACGTGGGCGAACTGGCCCGCACCGCCGTCCTGCTTGACGTGCCGGTACACCAGTCCCGTCACCCCCTTCACCACCGTCTCCCGGTACGCCACCTGCGGACGCCCGACCGCGACCTCCAGGCCCCGGTCGCGGCGCAGCCGCTCCACCGCGACCTCCAGGTGCAGCTCGCCCAGGCCGGACAGGACGGTCTGACCCGTCTCCGGGTCGGTCCGCACCACCAGCGACGGGTCCTCCTCGGCGAGCCGGGCGAGGCCCGCCGCCAGCCGGCCGGTGTCCGTGGACCGGCGGGCCTCCACGGCCACCGAGACCACCGGGTCGGCGGTGACCGGCGGTTCGAGGACGACCGGCGCGTACGGGGCGCACAGGGTGGCCCCGGCGCGGACGGCCTTCGGGCCGACGACGGCGACGATGTCCCCGGCGACGGCGAGGGACACCTCGGCCGTCCGGTCGGCCTGCACGCGCAGCACGCGCGAGATCCGCTCCGTGCGCCCGGTGGCGGTGTCGAGCACGGTGTCCCCCTTCCCGAGCGCGCCCGAGTAGACCCGGACGTACGTCATGCGGCCGGTCGGCGCCGCGCTCACCTTGAATGCGAGCGCGACCAGCGGCCCGTACGGATCGGCCGCCCGCTCGCCGCCGACCGGGGGCCGGTCGACGGGGGCGGGCAGGTAGGCGACGACCGCGTCCAGGAGCGGCTCCACGCCCCGGTCGCGGTACGCCGAACCGCACAGCACCACCACGGCCGCGCCGGCCAGGGTGAGCGCCCGCAGGGCCCGCGCGAGCGTCCCGTCGGACAGCTCCCCGTCCGCGCAGAACTCCTCCAGGGCCCCGGGGTGCAGCTCGGCCACGGCCTCCTCCAGCGCGCGGCGGCGGCGTACCGCCTCGTCCCGGAGCCCGGCGGGGACGTCGGTCTCCTCGCGCCCGCCGTCGCCCCACACGTACGCCTTCATCCGGACGAGGTCCACGACGCCCCGGAAGCCGTCCTCCCGCCCGACGGGCAGCTGGACGGGGAGCGGGACGGCGCCGAGGCGGTCCCGGATCGAGGCGACGGCCGCGTCGAGGTCGGCGCCGGCCCGGTCCATCTTGTTGACGAACGCGATCCGGGGGACGCCGTGCCGGTCGGCCTGCCGCCACACCGTCTCGCTCTGCGGCTCGACGCCCGCGACCGCGTCGAAGACGGCCACGGCCCCGTCGAGGACGCGGAGCGCGCGCTCGACCTCGTCGGAGAAGTCGACGTGGCCGGGCGTGTCGATGAGGGCGATCCGGTGGCCGTCCCAGGCGCAGCTGACGGCGGCGGCGGAGATCGTGATGCCGCGCTCCCGCTCCTGCGGGTCGAAGTCGGTGACGGTGGTGCCGTCGTGGACCTCGCCCCGCTTGTGGACGGCGCCGGTCAGGAACAGGATCCGCTCGGTGACGGTGGTCTTGCCCGCGTCGACGTGGGCCAGGATGCCGAGGTTGCGGACGCGGTCGTCGCGCTGGACGCGCATGGTGTCGTGCCTTTCGCTGCGATGTGGGGACAGGGCAGCGCGATTCCCGGACGCGGGAGGGCGTCAGCGGGCCTGCGGTGACGGGCGCGCAGCCGTCACCGGCAGGCGGGAGAGGCGAGGATCACGTCGTACCGGCGGGCGCGGGGGAGGACGGCGACGGCGGCGCGCGGGTGACGCACGGTCGGCTCCCCTCGGTTCGGTCGGGCACGGAAACGGCACCGCACACCCGGTGGTGCGCGGTGCCGCGAGTCTAGGGAGCCGCCCCGTCCGGCCGACAGCGAATTTCAGGCGGTGGCGTCCGCCGGCTGGAGGAGGTCCCAGCGGTTGCCGTACAGGTCCTCGAAGACGGCGACGGAGCCGTACGGCTCGTGGCGGGGCTCCTCCAGGAACTTCACCCCGGCCGCCGTCATCCGGGCGTGGTCGCCGGCGAAGTCGTCGGTGTGGAGGAAGAAGCCGACCCGGCCGCCCGTCTGGTTGCCGACGGCGGCCTCCTCCTCCTCGTTCTTGGCGCGGGCGAGCAGCAGCCCCGCGTTCCCCAGTCCGCCGACGCCGCCGGAGCCGCGCGGGCGGACGACGACCCAGCGGGTGCCGTCGCCCCGGTCGGTGTCCTCGACGAGGTCGAAGCCGAGGGCGTCGGTGTAGAAGGCGAGGGCCTCGTCGTAATCACGGACGACGAGCGTGACGAGTGCGATGGACGGCATTACCCCAAAGTAATACGCGGAACGGGCAAAGGCCCCCCGCGCGGACCCGCGTCGCCGGCCGGCCGACCCTCGACCCGGCGAGGGTCGGTACGAGGGTCGGGGGAGGGGCCGGAGGGGGGCCGGGACAGGGACCGGGACGGGGGTCGGGACGGGGTCGGGGCAGGGACCGGGACGGGGGCGGACGGGGGCGGGCGGGCGCGGTGCGGGGACGGGCGGACGGGGGCGGGCGGGCGGGCGCGGTGCGGGAGATCGGACGAGCACAGCTCTGAACTACCGTCACATCGGAAGCGATCGCGGGTTAAGGCCAATCTGGTGACGTCGCAGCGGGTGGTGGGGGGTGAGGTGGTGGGGGGT
>NZ_JBEZUZ010000182.1:0-5807 GCF_040636735.1 Streptomyces sp. NPDC035033
CCTCCACCGCGCGGCCGGCGCGGTGGAGGGCGCCGTCGCGCTTTTCCGGGGCGCGCTAGAGTCGTCGCCAATCCGCGGGCGCCCGCCCGCGGCCGGCCAGGGAGCGAAGCGTGCTCATCCCCCACGACACCCGGATCGCCCTCGACACCGTCGTCGATCTGATGAACACCGCCGCGCAGGGCGACCGTGAGGACACGCTCACGGACCTCGACGCGCTCGGCGCCTTCGTGCGCGAGCACCGGATCAGCGACGTGGGCGACCTGGACGCCGGGGACCTGCGGGCCGTGCGCGAGGTGCGCGACCGCTTCGCCGCGGTCTTCTCCGCCCCCGACGCCCGGATCGCCGCCCCCCTCATCAACCAGCTGGTGGCCGCCGCCGGCACCACGCCGCAGCTCACCGACCACGACGGCTACGACTGGCACGTGCACTACTTCGCGCCGGGCGCCTCGGTCGCCGACCACCTGGCGGCCGACTGCGGCATGGCGCTCGCCTTCATCGTCGTCGCCGGCGAGCGCGAGCGGCTGCGCCGCTGCGAGGCGCCGGACTGCGGCCGGGCCTTCGTCGACCTCTCCCGCAACCGCTCCCGCCGCTACTGTGACAGCCGGACCTGCGGCAACCGCCTGCACGTGGCCGCCTACCGGGCCCGCCGCAAGGAGGCCGCCGGCTGAGCCCCGGCCGGGGCGGGCCGCCGCGGGAGGGCCCTCACAGCACGTAGAGGTCGTGCAGGGCCGCCATCAGCAGCAGGGCCCCGATCACCGCCAGGAAGATCATCAGCGGCGGCTGCGAGAGGGCGAAGAGACAGCCCCTCGGCTCGTCGGCCGTGAGGTCGGCGGCGGGGTCGGGCTCGGCGGAGGCGGGGACGGGTTCCCGCGAGGTTTCCAGCATCTCGGGGGGATGATCGCGCACCGGAGGCCCCGGTCCGGGCGGAAAACGCCCCGCCGCGGGACGGTTCATCCCTTCCCGTGGATCTCCGGATCACCGCCCGGTCGCGGCCGGGCGGGCAGCGGCCAGATTCGGTCAGATTCCGTGCTTCTTCAGAATCGCCTCGATGTCGCTGAAGTCCTCGGCGTCCCCGCCCCGGGCCGCCGGACCCGAGGAGGGCCGGGCGAGGGCCTCCCGGGAGGGCGCGGAGGCCCCGGGTGCGACCGCCGCGGGCTCCGCTCCCCCGCCCGCCGCCTTCCGGCCGCTTCTGCGCCGCTCGACGCCCCGGGTCGTCGCCAGGAGCAGCCAGGCCGCGCCGAGCACGCCGAAGCCGGCCCAGGCGACCGGGCTGAAGACGGTGCCGAAGGCCCACTCGACCGCGCCGGTCATCACCAGCCCCAGCGGCACCAGCGCGTAGGCCGCGATCCGCGCCGCCGCCCGGTACTTCTTCCGGTACGCCGTGACGGCGGCGATGCCCAGGCCCGCCGCGGACACCGCGGAGAAGATGGTCTCGGCGAGCATGCGGTCCTCCAGGTCCCGGGTGATACGTCCCTTCCATCCTGCACCGCGCCGACCGCCGGAGGCCATGGCCCCGGCCCGGTCTCAGGGAGATCTCCGGGTCGCCCCGGACGGGATCTCCTCCTCAGGTGCCGGTGCGGCCCGGGAAGGGACGCCGATTGGGGCCCGGGGCGGGGCGACTGGAAGACTGCCGGTCATGACTGACTCCACCGCACCCTCTTCCCCGGTCGTCCTGGAGGCGTGGTTCGACCTCCAGTGCCCGGACTGCTTCCAGGCCCTCGACGACGTCCACGCCCTGCGCGAGAAGTACGGCGACCGGCTCGACGTACGGCTGCGCCACTTCCCGCTGGCCAAGAACAAGCACGCCTACGCCGCCGCCCAGGCCGCCGAGGAGGCCTTCGAGCAGGAGGCGGGGTGGCCGTACGCGGAGGCGCTGCTGGCCCGGACGGCCGACCTGGCCGACCGGGGCGAGCCGGTGCTCCAGGAGGTGGCGGCCGGACTCGGCCTGGACGCCGAGGAGTTCGACACGGCCCTGATCGACGGCCGGCACCTGCTCGCGGTCGACGCCGACCAGGCCGAGGGCCAGGCCCTCAAGGTCACCGGCACCCCGACCTACGTCATCGGCGGGGAGCGCCTCGACGGCGGCAAGAGCCAGGAGGGCCTGCGGGCCCGGATCGAGGAGATCGCCGACCGCCTCCTGGTCGGCTGACCCCTCCCGCTCCGGGCCGCCGCGCCTCAGAGCAGCGGCTTGGAGCTGTTGACGTGGGTGGTCCGGTAGCCCAGCGACTCGTACAGGCGGATCGCCGGGGTGTTGCCCGCGAAGACGTGCAGTCCGAGCAGGGCCTCCCCGGCCTCCCGCGTCACCCGCTCGGCGAGCAGCATCAGCGTCCGGCCGTGGCCCCTGCCGCGCTGCTCCTCGGCGACCTCGACGTCGTACACGTACCCGGCGGTCGCCCCGGGCTCCAGCTCGCGGACCCCGGTCCAGACGTGGCCGACGACCCGGCCGCCGGCGACGGCGACGAGGATCGCCGTGCGGGGGCTGGCGAGGCCCCGGGGCAGCAGTTCGCGGTGGCCGGCCTCCGCCTTGGCGCGGGCCCGGTCCTCGGGGACGCCCCGCTCGACCCAGCTCCGGGCGAAGGCGTCCCTGGCCCGGGCCTCCCAGACCGCGAACTCCTCCTCCGTCATGGAGCGGACCCCGACGCCGGCCGGCGGCGCGGGCGGCTCGTCCGCGAGCTCCTTCAGCATGTTCCGGCTGCGCTCGGTGTAGCCGAGCGCACGGGCCATCGCGAGCGCGGCCGTCGCCCCGGCGGGCACGGAGATCCCCACCTCCGAGCAGCCCCAGCCGCGCAGCACCTCCTCGGCGGCGAGCGCCGCCACCGTCCCCCGGCCCCGGCCCCGGTCGGGTTCCTCGACCCAGAGGTCCTGGACGAGCCCCGCCGCGGCGCCGAAGGCCGGGTCGGTGGCGACGCGGACGGAGCCGACCCGGCGGCTGTTCACGCAGATGTCGTAGGCGCGCGAACGGCCGCCGTCGGCGGAGCGCTGGAGCGGCCCGGACGGCCGCAGGGTGGTGGTCATCAGGGTGTTCTACCCATCCGGGCGACCCCCGTCATCCGGTTTTCAGCCGAGCCTCGGGTCCCGGTCCGCGGCGGCCCGCTCCTCGAAGATCCGCATGGCCTTGGCGGTCACCGGGCCGGGGGCCCCGGCGAGCCCGCGCCCGTCCACGCGGTGGACGGCCTGCACGTCGCGGAGGGTCGAGGTCAGGAAGATCTCCTCGGCGCTCTCCAGGACCTCCAGCGGCAGATCGGTCTCCACGGCGCCGGTCCACTCCGCGACCAGCGCGCGGGTGATGCCGGCGAGGCAGCCGGAGGAGACGGGCGGGGTGTGGATCCGGCCGTCGAGGACGACGAAGACGTTGGAGCCGGTGCCCTCGCAGAGCCGTCCCGCCGTGTTGGCGAAGAGCGCCTCGGAGGCCCCCCGCTCGTGCGCCCGGGCGAGGGCGACGACGTTCTCCCCGTACGAGGTGGTCTTCAGGCCGGTGAGGGCGCCGCGCTCGTTGCGGGTCCAGGGGACGGTGACCACGGCGGTGGTGTCGGGGCGGCGGGAGGTCCCGCCGACGGCGACGACGAGGCCGGGGCCCGCGTCGCCGCGCTCCGAGCCGAGCGGGGAGAGCCCGCCGGTGTAGGTGATGCGGAGCCGGCCGAGCTCGACCGGGTTGGCCTCCAGGACGGCGGCGCAGGCCCGGCGGACCTCGTCGAGGTCGGGATCGGGCAGTCCGAGGCCGCGGGCGGACCGGGTCAGCCGCTCCAGGTGGAGGGTGAGGGCAAACGTTTCTCCACGCTCGGCCTTGACCGTCTCGAAGATGCCGTCGCCGACGGTCAGTCCGTGGTCCAGGACGGAGACCCGGGCGGCCTCCTCGTCGTACAGCCCGCCGTTGACCCAGATCTTCATCGAGAGATGGCCTTTCCGCTCGCCTCGGGGACGTCCGCGCCCGGGGCGCCCGACTCATAGGCCCCCGACGCTATCGCGACCAGCCGGGAGGCCTTCAGCTCGGTCTCCGCCCACTCCCGCTCGGGGTCCGAGCCCCAGGTGATCCCGGCGCCGGTGCCGAAGCGCAGGACGCCCCGGGGGCGGTCGATCCAGAAGGTGCGGATGCCGACGGCCAGCTCGCCGTGGCCGCTGTCGGCGTCCACCCAGCCGACGCCGCCGCAGTACGGGCCCCGGGGCGCGGTCTCCAGGGCCTCGATGATCCGCAGGGCGCTGGACTTGGGGGCGCCGGTGACGGAGCCGGGCGGGAAGGTGGCGGCGAGCAGCTCGGGCCAGCCCGCGTCCTCGCGCAGCACCCCGCTGACGGTGGAGACGAGGTGGACCAGGCCGGGGTGCTCCTCGACCTCGCAGAGGGCGGGGACGGCGACGGAGCCGGTCTCGCAGACGCGGCCGAGGTCGTTGCGGACCAGGTCCACGATCATCACGTTCTCGGCGTGGTCCTTGGGCAGCAGGTCGGCGGCGGTCCGGCCGGTGCCCTTGATGGGGCCGGAGGAGACCCGGCCGCCCTCGCGCCGGAGGTACAGCTCGGGCGAGGCGGTGGCGATCTCCACGCCGTGCGCGGGCAGCCGGATCGTCCCCGCGTACGGGGCGGGGTTGCCGGCCGCGAGCAGCGCGGTGAGGGCGTCGACGTCGGCGGCGGCCGGATCGGGCAGCGGCGCGCTCATCACCCGGCAGAGGTTCGCCTGGTAGACCTCGCCGCGCGCGATGTGCCCGCGTATCTTCCGCACGCCCGCGGTGTACGCGGCGCGGTCGAGCGACGACGTCCAGTCGCCGGGGCGGGGGCCGCGCCAGGCGCCGGGCACGGCGGGGGGCACCGGCGCCCTGCGGACGTCTCCGAAGCGGGCGCAGGTGAGCCGGCCCTCGAAGTCGGCGCAGACGGCCCAGAAGCCGGCGGAGTCCAGGGCTCCGGGATCGTGGGTGACGTCCCGGAGGTCGGTCGCGACGAGGCCGCCGAAGCGGGCCAGGGGAGCAAGGTCGTACACGGATCGAGTCTAGGTCGGGCGGCGCGGGAGCAGGGGGCGCGCAGGTGGCGGGGGCTCCCCGCCACCTCCGGGACACGGTGGGTGAACACTGTTCGAACCCTCCGGGCGGCCCGGCCGGGCACCGCGAAGGGCGTGCAGGTCAGCACGCTGCGGAAACGCGTTTTTGTACTGGCCCGGGAATCCGCTAGAGTTCAACACGTCGCCGGGACGCGCAAGCGGACCGGAACCGACAAGCGGACGTGGCTCAGTTGGTAGAGCATCACCTTGCCAAGGTGAGGGTCGCGAGTTCGAATCTCGTCGTCCGCTCGATGTGGGGGATCTTCCCGAACCCCCGTATTCACTCCTGGTGGAGTGGCCGAGAGGCGAGGCAACGGCCTGCAAAGCCGTCTACACGGGTTCAAATCCCGTCTCCACCTCCAAGGACGATTAGCTCAGCGGGAGAGCGCTTCCCTGACACGGAAGAGGTCACTGGTTCAATCCCAGTATCGTCCACTGGACCCTCGGGTCCTGGATCTTCGGATCCCCGCGCGATTAGCTCAGCGGGAGAGCGCTTCCCTGACACGGAAGAGGTCACTGGTTCAATCCCAGTATCGCGCACCACATCTCCAGCACCCCCCGGGTGCGTCCCGCGCGATTAGCTCAGCGGGAGAGCGCTTCCCTGACACGGAAGAGGTCACTGGTTCAATCCCAGTATCGCGCACCACGCCTCCTGCACCCCTCGGGTGCATCCGGCGCGATTAGCTCAGCGGGAGAGCGCTTCCCTGACACGGAAGAGGTCACTGGTTCAATCCCAGTATCGCGCACAGAAGACAAGCCCCCGGCCGCGGTTCGCGGCCGGGG
>NZ_JBEZUZ010000183.1:0-5801 GCF_040636735.1 Streptomyces sp. NPDC035033
GCCAGGTGGCGGGGTGGCCGGCGAGCGCGGCGCGGATCTCCCGCCCCGCCCGGGCGAGTTCGGGTACCGGGGCCCCTCCCCTCCGCGCCGCGGAGCCGGCACGCGGCGTCACGGCGCCGTGGGACGCCCCACCAGTTCGCGGAGCACGTCCTCCATCGTCACCAGACCGGCGAGCTTGCCGCCGTCGTCGAGCACGGCGGCCAGATGGGTCCGGCTGCGGCGCATCGCCGTCAGCACGTCGTCCATCGGCGTCGCCGCCCGCACGCGGGCGATCGGACGCAGCGCCGACACCGGGAACGGCAGGTCGCGCGGGGTGACGTCCAGGGCGTCCTTCACGTGGAGGTAGCCCAGGATCCGGCGGTCGGAGTCCACCACCGGGAAGCGGGAGAAGCCCGACCGGGCCGACAGCTCCTCCAGCTCCTCCGGAGTGGTGCCCACCTGCGCGTACACCACCTTCTCCACCGGCATGACCACGTCCCGCACCGGGCGGCGGCCCAGCTCCAGGGCGTCGTGCAGCCGCTCGGCCGCGCGGTCGTCGAGCAGGCCGGCGTCACCCGCGTCGGTGACCATCCGGGCCAGCTCGTCGTCCGAGAAGGTCGCCGACACCTCGTCCTTCGTCTCCACCCGCATCAGCTTGAGCAGGGTGTTCGCGAAGGCGTTGATCGTGAAGATCACCGGCCGCAGGGCGCGGGCCAGGGCGACCAGCGGCGGACCGAGGAGCAGCGCGGTCCTGGTCGGTTCGGCGAGCGCGATGTTCTTCGGCACCATCTCGCCGAGCAGCATGTGCAGATAGGTGGCCACGGTCAGCGCGATCACGAAGGAGATCGGGTGGACCAGGCCGTGCGGCACGCCGACCGCGTCGAAGACGGGCTCCAGCAGGTGCGCGATGGCGGGCTCGGCGACGATGCCGAGCACCAGGGTGCACAGCGTGATGCCGAGCTGCGCCGCGGCGAGCAGCGCGGAGACGTGCTCCAGACCCCAGACGACGCTGCGGGCCCGCCGGTCGCCGGACTCGGCGAGCGGCTCGATCTGACTGCGGCGGACGGAGATCAGGGCGAACTCGGCGCCGACGAAGAAGGCGTTCACGACCAGCGTGAGCAGGCCGATCAGCAGCTGGATCGCGGTCATCGGTACGTCTCCCCGGTCTCGTCCCCGTCCTGGGGGAGCGGTGCGTGCAGCAGCACGCGCGCGGCGCGGCGCCCGGAGGCGTCGACGACGTCGAGGCGCCAGCCGCCCAGCTCCACGCCGTCGCCGACGGCCGGGATCCGGCCGAGTGCGGTCGCGAGGACGCCGGCGAGGGTCTCGTACGGCCCGTCCGGCACCCGCAGACCGATGCGTTCCAGCTGATCGGTACGGGCGGCGCCGTCGGCCGACCACAGCACACGGCCGTCCTCGTCCTCGCCCGCCCGCGCCAGGTCGGGGGTCTCGTGCGGATCGTGCTCGTCGCGCACCTCGCCGACGACCTCCTCGACGATGTCCTCCAGGGTCGCGACCCCGGCCGTGCCGCCGTACTCGTCGATGACGACGGCCATCGTCTGCTTGCCGGAGAGCCGGTCGAGCAGCTTGTCGACGGTCAGCGTCTCGGGCACGAGCAGCGGCTCCCGCACGATGTCGCCGACGCGGCGCAGGCGCCGCTCGCCGGCCGGTATGGCCAGCACGTCCTTGACGTGGGCGATGCCCACGACCGTGTCGAGGTTGCCCCGGTAGACGGGGAACCGGGACAGGCCGGTGGCGCGCGTCGCGTTCGCGACGTCCTCGACGGTGGCCTGCACCTCCAGGGCGGTCACCTGGACGCGCGGGGTCATCACGTTCTCGGCGGTCAGCTCCGCCAGGTTCAGGGTGCGGACGAACAGCTCGGCCGTGTCGGGCTCCAGCGCGCCCTCCTTCGCCGAGTGGCGGGCGAGCGCCACCAGCTCCTGCGGGGAACGGGCGGACGCCAGTTCCTCGGTCGGCTCCATGCCGAGCCGGCGCAGGATCCGGTTGGCGGTGTTGTTGAGGTGGCTGATCAGCGGCTTGAACGCGGCCGTGAAGACCCGCTGGGGGGTCGCCACGACCTTGGCGATCGCGAGCGGCGAGGAGATCGCCCAGTTCTTGGGGACCAGCTCGCCCACCACCATGAGGACCACGGTGGAGACGGCGGTGCCGAGGACCAGGGCGACCGAGGAGGCCACCGAGGGGGAGAGGCCGAGCGCCTCGGCCGGGCCCTTGAGCAGCGCGGCGATGGAGGGCTCGGCGAGCATGCCGACGACCAGGTTGGTCACGGTGATGCCGAGCTGGGCGCCGGAGAGCTGGAACGTGAGCGACCTGACGGCCTTCAGCGCGCCGGCCGCGCCGCGCTCGCCGCGCTCCGCGGCGGCTTCGAGCTCACCCCGTTCCACGGTGGTCAGCGAGAACTCCGCCGCCACGAACGCGCCGCACGCGAGCGAGAGCAGCAGCGCCACCAGGAGCAGAAGCACTTCGGTCATCGGTTCACCTCCGTCCCATGATCAGTCAGCGGGGCACGGAGCGCGCGGTGTCGGTCACCGCGATCGGGACCGGTGTTCCGGAGTACGGAGGCACCAGTGCTACTGGGAGGCTCGCCCATGGGCGGACGTTCACACCTTTCGGTCGTCTCGGTCGTCGTGGTCGTCGGAAGGAGATCCCATGGTAAAGGATCGGCAAAACGGCGGGTCGATCACTCCGTGAAGGGCTTCACCCAGCGGCGCCAGGTGTCCTGCCGTACGTACCCCGCCGCCGCCCACGCGTGGTGCGCCCGCTCGTTCGCCTCCAGGACCATCGCGTCCGCGCGGCGCCCGCCCAGCGTGGCGAACCGTTCCTCCGCCGCCTTCAGCAGCGCCTTGGAGATCCCGCGCCGCCGGTACGAGGGGAGCACCGCGAGCCGGTAGAGCGAGGCGCGCCAGCCGTCCCAGCCGGCGATCACGGAACCGACGATCACCTCGCCGTCGACGGCGAGGAGCAGCGCGCCGGGGTCGCGGTCGAGGAGCCGCTCCACCCCGTCGACGTCGTCGGAGATGGAGGTGCCCTCGGCGGACTCCCGCCAGAAGGCGAGCACGGAAGCGGCCTCGGAGGGCGCGGCGGCCCGGATGCGTATGTCGATCATGGCCAGATCCCACCACGCGACCCCGGCCGTCGCCAGCACATTCCGCACCGTGGACCCGCGGGACGGCCGGCGGGTGACGGGTGGCGCCCGTGCGCGGCCGCCGTCACCCCGTGACGAAGCAGAACTCGTTCCCCTCCGGATCGCGCATCACCTGGAAGGACCCCTGCGCGTCGGTGACGAGGCCACCGGCCCGCACCGCGCCGAGCGGCGCCGCCTCGTCGGCCGCCTCCTCGGGGTCGGCCACCTCCAGGTCCAGGTGCATCCGGTTCTTCACGGCCTTCCCCTCGGGCACCCGCTGGAAGGCGAGCCGCACGAAACCGGGCGGATCCACGAAGGACCAGTCGGGGCTCCGGTCGACCGGCTCCCCGCCGAGGAGGGCCGCCCAGAAGCGGACCAGGGCGGCCGGATCGCCGCAGTCGAGGACGAGCTCCTGTACGTGTGCGCGCATCCCCTCACCCTACGGAGGGAGGGGACGCGCGGAAGGGAGGAGCGCCGGTTCCTCAGGCCCCGGCGGCGCGCGCGAACGCGTCCGCGTCCCACGTGCCGCCGAGCACGGGGGCGAGCCAGTCGGGCGCGGCGGCCCGGAAGGCCGCCGGGTCCAGCGCGCCGGACCCCTCCGGCACCGCGCCGAGCAGCGGGGCGCCCGCCGCCTCGGGCAGATCGGCCAGGTTGCACCGCGCCGCGAGGTCCGGCTCCGCCGGCCAGCTGCCGACGACCACGCCGAGCTGCGCGATGCCGCGCGCCCGCAGCGCCTCCGCCGTCAGGGCGGTCGAGTTCAGCGTGCCGAGACCGGCCGGCGCCACCACGAGGACGGGCGCGCCGAGCAGCCGGGCCGCGTCGGCGAGCGTGCCGCCCTCCGCGTCGAACCGGACGAGCAGCCCGCCCGCGCCCTCGACGAGCACCAGGTCGTGCTCCTCGGCGAGCGCGCGCGCCGCCTCCGCGACCCGCTCGGCGCCGACCGGGGCCATGCCCGCGCGCCGGGCGGCCGTGCCCGGGGCGAGCGGCTCCGGGTAGCGGGCCAGCTCGGCGGCGGTCTTCGCGCCCGAGAGCCGTACCGCCTCGTCGGCGTCGCCCCGCTCCTCGGGCGAGAGCCCGGTCTGGGCGGGCTTGAGGACCGCGACCGAACGGCCGGCGGCGACGGCCGCGGCGGCGACGGCCGCCGTGACGACCGTCTTGCCGATCTCCGTCCCCGTCCCGCTGACGACGACGATGCTCATGCTGTTCCCTTCCATCCGTTCCCGCCGGCCCGGTCCGTCCTCCGCCGCGCCGGCCCGTCCCCGCCGGGCGGGGTCAGCCCGCGGCCGCGGCGGCGCGCACCGCCGCGCAGATCCGGGCCAGGTCGGCGTCCTCCGTCACGTACGGCGGCATCGTGTAGATCAGGTCCCGGAACGGGCGCAGCCACACGCCCTCCCGGACCGCGGCCCGGGTCGCCGCCGCCATGTCGACCTCGTGGTCGAGCTGGACGACACCGATCGCGCCGAGCACCCGCACGTCGCGGACGCCCGGGAGGTCCGCGGCGCCCGCGAGCCCCTCGCGCAGCCCGCCCTCGATCCGCTTGACCTCCTGGGCCCAGTCCTGCGAGAGGAGCAGGTCGATCGAGGCGCAGGCGATCGCGGAGGCCAGCGGGTTGCCCATGAACGTCGGGCCGTGCGCGAGCACCGGCACCTCGCCCCGGGAGATGCCGTCGGCCACCGCGCGGGTGCACAGGGTCGCCGCCATCGACAGGTAACCGCCCGTCAGCGCCTTCCCCAGGCACATCACATCGGGGGAGACCCCCGCCCGGTCCGCGGCGAACAGCGTGCCCGTCCGGCCGAAGCCCGTCGCGATCTCGTCGAAGACGAGCAGCACGTCGTGCGCGTCGCACGCCTCGCGCAGCACCCGGAGGTAGCCGGGGTCGTGGAAGCGCATCCCGCCCGCGCCCTGCACCACCGGCTCCACGATCACCGCGGCCAGTCCGTCCGCGTGCCGCGCGATCGCGGCACGGAGCGACTCGGCGTACGACTCCTCGTACGCGGCCGGCGGCTCGTCCACGAAGACCTGCTCCTGGAGCACCCCCGACCACAGCCGGTGCATGCCGCCCTCGGGGTCGCACACCGACATCGGCTGCCAGGTGTCGCCGTGGTAGCCGCCGCGCCAGGTCAGCAGCCGCCGCTTGCCGGGACGGCCGAGCGAGCGCCAGTACTGCAGGCACATCTTGGCCGCGACCTCGACCGCGACGGAGCCGGAGTCGCTGAGGAAGACGTGCCGCAGCGGCTCGGGCGTGATCTCGACGAGCCGCGCCGCGAGCCGTACCGCCGGTTCGTGGGTGAGCCCGCCGAACATGACGTGGCTCATCCGGTCGAGCTGGCCGCGCGCCGCCTCGTTGAGCACCGGGTGGTTGTAGCCGTGCACGGCCGACCACCACGAGGACATGCCGTCGATCAGCTCGGACCGCCCCTCGGCCGGCTCGGCGAGGCGCAGCCGCACCCCGGACGCGGACGCGACCACCAGCGGCTCCGTGCGGCCCGGCATGGGGCCGTACGGATGCCACACGTGCGCCCGGTCCAGGGCGAGGAGCTCGTCGTTGCGCATCGTCTCCGTCACGCGTTCGGGGCGAGGTCCGTGCCGGCGCCGCGGCGGCGCACCGCCACCAGGTCGGCGCTCGGCGAGCTCCTTCTCCAGGTTGACGAGCTTGCCCGCCTTCTTCGCGGCGGCGAGCCCG
>NZ_JBEZUZ010000184.1:0-5753 GCF_040636735.1 Streptomyces sp. NPDC035033
ATAATCGAGTCGTTCGAATTGAATTTCGGCATGCCGGAATTCATCCCGTGAGGGAGACCGTGCTGGAGTGAGGTGCCGCTCGCGCGGCGGGATGGTCGTCGCAGAACCGTTCAGGCTCCGTGACAACTCGGAGAACACTACGCGTCCGCCGGGGGTGGAGTCAACCCCCGGCCGGTGAGGTCTCAGTCGAGGTCCGTGAGCCGGCCGCCGGCGTCGGGCTGGGTCAGCTCCACCCTGCGCAGGAGGCGGATCAGGGCGTCGCCCAGGGCGCCGCGCTCCTCGGTGGAGAGGTCCTGGAGGAGCTCCTCCTCGAAGTCGGTGGCCATGCGCATCGCCTCCAGCCACTTCGTACGACCCTCGTCCGTCAGTTCGACGATCACGCGGACGCGGTTGTTCTCGTCGCGGTCGCGGGTGACCAGGCCCTCGCCGGCCATGCGGTCGATGCGGTGGGTCATAGCGGCCGGGGTGAGGCCGAGGCGCTTGGCCAGCTCACCCGGGCCCAGGCGGTACGGAGCACCGGAGAGGACGAGGGTCTTGAGGACCTCCCACTCCGCGTTGCTGATGCCGAGGTCGGCGAGCTGGCGGCCGTACGCCACGTTCATCCGGCGGTTCAGCCGGCCCAGGGCGGAGACCACCTTCTCCACCTGGGGGTCCAGATCGCGGTACTCGCGCTGATAGGCGGCGATCTGCTCGTCGAGCGTCGGCTCCTGCGGCTCCTGCGGGGCGGACCGCTCGGGGGTGTCGGACATGCGGGGAGTATCCCACGGTCCTCGTTGGCGTTGAAGTCCTTCTATGTGTACTGTTAAGGATCGAACTTTAGGATTGAAGTCTTCAGGGTTCAGGCGTACAAGACTGAACCCGCGACCGAAGTGGGTGAGTGTGACCAAGGCGAGGGGCGCGGAGATGCGCCGGATTCAGGCGGGCAGCGCGCTGAGCGCGTTCGGACTCGGCTTCACCGTGCCGTACCTCTATGTGTACGTGGCGCAGGTGCGGGATCTGGGCGCGACGACCGCGGGTGTGGTGCTGGCCGTCTTCGCCATGGCCGCGCTCGTGGTGCTGCCGTTCAGCGGGCGGGCGATCGACCGGCGCGGGCCCGTGCCGGTGCTGCTCGTCGCCTCCGGGCTCGCCGCGGTCGGCGCGGTCGGGATGGGGCTCGCGTCGAGCGTGCCGGCGGCGGTGGGCGCCGCCGCGCTGCTCGGCGCGGGGACGGCGGTGCTCCAGCCGGCGCTGGCCACGATGATCGTGTGGTGCTCGGAGCCCGCGGGGCGGACCCGTGCCTTCGCGCTCCAGTTCTTCCTGCAGAACCTCGGCCTGGGTGTCGGTGGTCTGATCGGCGGCCAGCTCGTCGACGTGGACCGGCCCGACAGCTTCCTGCTGCTGTTCTCGATCGAGGCCGTGATGTTCCTGGTGCTGGCCGCGGTGGTCGGCACCGTGCGGACGGCCGGGTCGCCGGCGCTCCAGGGCGCGCGGCCCGCCGGGGGCGGCAAGGGCGGGGTCCGGGCGCTGCTCGGCCACAAGGCGATGGTGCAGCTGTGCGTCCTCGGCTTCGTCCTCTTCTTCGCCTGCTACGGACAGTTCGAGTCGGGGCTGGCCGCGTACGGCACCGAGGCCGCCGGGATCGCGCCGTCGACGCTCGGCGTCGCGCTCGCCGCCAACACCGCGGTGATCGTCCTCGCGCAGTTCCTGGTGCTGAAGTTCGTGGAGCGCCGCAAGCGCACCCGGGTGATCGCGGCCGTCGGCCTGATCTGGGCGGTGGCGTGGATCATCGCCGGGTACGCGGGGCTCGGCCACGGCAGCCAGGCGATGGCGACGGCCGCGTTCGTCTCCACGTACGCGCTGTTCGGTCTCGGCGAGGCGATGCTGTCGCCGACCGTGGCGCCGCTGGTCGCCGACCTGGCGCCGGAGTCGATGGTGGGCTCGTACAACTCGGCCTTCGCCCTGGTGAAGCAGCTGGCGCTGGCGGTGGGTCCGGCGGTGGGCGGTCCGATGGGCGCGTCGCTGCACGGGCCGTACATCGTGACCTTCGTGCTGTTCTCGCTGCTCGTGACCGTGCTCGCGCTCCGGCTGGGCAAGCGGCTCACGCCGGCGCAGGACCAGCCGGCGCTCGCCGTGAAGCCCTCGCGGATCGTGGCGCAGCACCAGCCGGAGAAGGAGACCGCCGCCGCCTAGTCGGGCAGGGCGAACTCGCACCACACCGCTTTGCCGCCGCCCGGGGTGCGGCGGCTCCCCCAGGACGAGGCGATCGTCGCGACGATGGAGATCCCGCGACCCGCCTCGTCCTCCGTTTCCGCCCGGCGGCGGCGCGGCAGGTGGTCGTCGCCGTCGGTGACCTCGATGATCAGGCGGCGGTCGGTGCGGCGCAGCCGCAGCCGCATGGGCGGGGTGCCGTGCTGGAGGCTGTTGGCGACGAGCTCGCTGGTGGCGAGGACGCCGAGGTCGCGGAGTTCGACGGGGAAGCGCCAGGAGGAGAGGACGCCGGAGGCGAAGGCACGCGCGCGGGGGGCGGCCTCGACACCGCCGAGGAGTTCGAGGGCGGCGTTGTGGAACAGCTCGGCGTCGGCGCCGTCGCGGGCGGGGTGCTGGACGACGAGGACGGCGACGTCGTCGTCGTGCTCGGCGGTGACGCCGAGGGCGCGGAGGAGCCGGTCGCAGATCACCTGGGGGGTGCCGCTGGCGCCGCTGAGCGCGCGGGCGAGGGCGTCGACCCCCTCGTCGATGTCCTCGCGGCGGCGCTCGACCAGGCCGTCGGTGTAGAGGACGGCGGTGGAGCCGGGGGGCAGGGCGATGGAGCCGGAGGCGTGCAGCCAGCCTCCGGTGCCGAGCGGGGGGCCGGTGGGGTCGCCGGCCTTGCGGACGGTGCCGTCCTCGTCGCGGACGAGGATCGGGAGGTGGCCGGCGGAGGCGTAGAGGAGCTTGCCCTCGTTGGGGTCGTGGACGGCGTAGACGCAGGTGGCGATCTGGCTGGCGTCGATCTCCGCGGCGAGGCCGTCGAGGAGCTGGAGGACCTCGTGCGGGGGCAGGTCCAGGCGCGCGTAGGCCCGGACGGCGGTGCGGAGCTGGCCCATGACGGCGGCGGCGCGGACGCCGCGGCCCATGACGTCGCCGATGACGAGGGCGGTGCGGCCGGCCCCGAGGGTGATGACGTCGTACCAGTCGCCCCCGACGGCGGCGTCGGCGACGCCGGGCTGGTAGGTGGCGGCGATCCGGAGGTCGTCGGGCTGCTCCAGCTCCTGTGGGAGGAGGGAGCGCTGGAGGGTGACGGCGGTCTCGCGGTGGCGGCGCTCGCTGGCCCGGAGCCGCTCGGCGGCCTCGGCGTGGTCGGTGACGTCGGCGGCGTGGACGAGGACGCCGCCGCCGGTGAGGCGCGGGCTGTCGACGGGCAGGCAGGTGACGGTGTACGAGCCGCCGTCGGCGGTGCGGCGGGACTTCACGGTGCGGGGCTTGCCGCTGCGGAGGACCTGGTCGAGGAGGGGCAGCAGGCCGAGGTCCTCGGCCTCGGGGCAGGTGGCGGCGACGGTGGCGCCGGCGGGGCGGGGGCCGAAGGCGGAGGCATACGCCTCGTTGACGTACGCGATGCGGTGGTCGGGGCCGTACACGAGGGCGACGAGGCCGGGGAGCCGGCCGAGGAGGTCCCGTACGGAGAAGTCCTCCAGGGCGGGGACGTCACCGGGGTCGGCGTCCTCGGCGGGGTGCTCCGCCTGCGGACCGTACTCACCGCGGGCGGCGGGCACGGAGCCTTCGGCCCCCCGCGCCGCGCGGCGCTGCGTGCCGGGGAGCCGGGCGCTCCAACGGGTGAAGTTCACGGATCTGTATGCCTCGTGGTGTCGGTGCCGTGCGGAGTCACGCTGTGCAGGTGTGAGCCCACCTATGGTCACACGTCCAGTGTGGACGAGTGCACTGACAGTGATGTCAGGAGGACGGCTTGTCGTCGCCGTCGGGGCCGGGTCCGGGCGGCGGGGGCGGTGGCGCGGCCGCGAGTTCGAACTCGGCCCGGGGGTGTTCGAGGGAGCCGAGGGAGACGATCTCCCGTTTGAACAGGCCGGAGAGGGTCCATTCGGCGAGGACGCGGGCCTTGCGGTTGGCGGTGGGCATCCGGCTGAGGTGGTAGGCGCGGTGCATCAGCCAGGCCGGGTAGCCCTTGAGCTTGCGTCCGTAGACGTGGGCGACGCCCTTGTGGAGGCCGAGGGAGGCGACGGAGCCGGCGTACGCGTGCGCGTACTCCTTGAGCGGGCGGCCGCGGAGGGAGGCGGCGAGGTTCTCGGCGAGGACCTTGGCCTGGCGGACGGCGTGCTGGGCGTTGGGGGCGCAGGGGGTGCCGGGTTCCCCCGCGGTGGTGTCGGGGACGGCGGCGGCGTCGCCGGCCGCCCACGCGTGGGGGGTGCCGTCCACGGTGAGGCGGGTGGTGCAGCGGATCCGGCCGCGCTCGTCGAGGGGGAGGTCGGTGGCGGCGAGGACGGGGGCCGGCTTGACCCCGGCGGTCCACACGACGGTGCGGGTGGGCAGGCGGGTGCCGTCGCTGAGGACGGCGACCCGGTCCTCGTAGCTGTCGAGGCGGGTCTCCAGGCGGACGTCGACGTTGCGGCCGCGGAGCTCGCGGATCGCGTACCGGCCCATCTCGTCGCCGACTTCGGGGAGGATCCGGCCGGCGGCCTCGACGAGGACCCAGCGCAGGTCCTCCGGCTTGATGTTGTGGTGGTAGCGGGTGGCGTACCGGGCCATGTCCTCCAGTTCGGCCAGGGCCTCCACGCCCGCGTAGCCGCCGCCGACGAAGACGAAGGTGAGGGCGGCGTCGCGGAGGGCCGGGTCGCGGGTGGAGGAGGCGATGTCCATCTGTTCCAGGACGTGGTTGCGCAGGCCGATGGCCTCCTCGACGGTCTTGAAGCCGATGCCGTGCTCGGCGAGGCCGGGGACGGGAAGGGTGCGGGAGACCGAGCCGGGGGCGAGGACCAGTTCGTCGTAGGCGAGGGCGAGCGGGCCGGCGCCCTCCTCGGCGGTGGCGAGGGTGGTGAGGACCGCGGTGCGCTTGGCGTGGTCGATGGACTCGACCTCGCCGATGAGGACGCGGCAGCGGTCCAGGACGCGGCGGAGCGGGACGACGACGTGGCGCGGGGAGAGCGAGCCGGCGGCGGCCTCGGGCAGGAACGGCTGGTACGTCATGTACGGGTCGGGGGTGACCACCACGATCTCGGCGGCGCCGCCCCTGAGCTCCGTCCTGAGCTGCCGCTGGAGGCGCAGCGCGGTGTACATGCCGACGTAGCCACCGCCGACCACGAGAATGCGCGCAGGTTCGGTCACCGTCCCATGAGGCATCGCCGTCCGGGGTTTGTCCACAGGCTCGGCGAATTGTGTGACCGGAGGGGTACGGAGGCGCGGGGTGGCGCGCGCGGCGTGCCCGGTGACAACGGCGCAGGTCACGGCGGGGTCGGGGGGCGGGGCATGGGGTGGGAAACCGGTGGCTTCGGTGCCTTGCTCCGATCGGGGGGCGCACCGTACGGAACTCCCCCTTCTGAATTGACCCCGACTCAACTATGTTCGTAGTTCGTCGGGGTGTCGGGTCCGGCGTGCGCGCGGACCGATGCGCACTCCGGCCGGGAGCCCCGTATCAGGGCGGGGAGTCTCCGGGGGGAGACATCATGAGCGGGGGAACGCTTATGCAGATTCAGGATTCTCGTTGGCAGTCCGTCGTCGGGGCGGAGCGCGACGACCGGGGCGCGGGGGCCGTGGCCGCCGCGCCGGCGGTCGGCGGCGCGCTG
>NZ_JBEZUZ010000185.1:0-5489 GCF_040636735.1 Streptomyces sp. NPDC035033
GGCCGGCGAGCAGGGCCACGTAGGCGCCGCCCAGGCCGTTGCCGGTGCCGAGACCGCCGTCGGCGGTGGCGGCTACCAGTGCGCCCAGGACGAGGGCGGCCGCCCCGGCGGCCAGGGCGAGCACCGGGCGGCGCGGGCCGGCGGGGCGGGTCAGGGCGCGCCAGGCCACGGCGAGGCCGACCAGGCCGAGCAGCGCGCCCGTGCTCGCGCCGAGCCGGCCCGCGCCGAAGGTGGTGACGGAGGCGGCCAGGGAGGAGGCCGGGGCGGCCGCGGCGGCGGGCGCGGCGAGCACGACGACGCCGAGCAGGGCGGCCGCGGCGGCGGTGAGCGGGCGGCGGACGGACATGGGCGGGCTCCTCTTCCTCGGACGGCCGGCCGCTTCCCCCGGCCGGTGCCCCGAGCATGTCCGGCGCCCCCTCCCCCGGTCGTCCGCCGGGCGCGGACACCTCGTCTGCCGCCGGCGCGGTAGCGGGCGCCCGCCTACCGCGCCCGTGGTAGGCGCGGCCTCCTGCCCGGGGCCGACTCCCCCGGCCGGGGTCGCGGTTAGGGTGCGCTCATGACGGACGTGGGGGCCGCCGTCCGGCGGCGGTACGGGGACGGGCTCATCGCCCTGGGGGTGACGGCGGCGCTGCTGGTCACGGCGGTGTCCGGGCCGCGCCCCGGGCTGCCGCAGGCGGTGTTCGGATACGGGCTGCTGGCGGCCGGCGGGCTGGCGCTGGCCGTGCGGCGGCGCGCTCCCCGGGCGGTGCTCGCCGTCACCGGGGCGTGCGCGATCGGCCACCAGTCCGTGGGCTTCGACGTGCCGGTCGTGGCCTATCTGTTCGCCGTGTACGCGGCCGTCCGGGCGGGGCACCGCACCGTGACGGCGGTGGCGAGCGTGCTGATGCTGACGGCGCTGCCGGTGGCGGCCCTGGTGTCGGGGCCGTACGACACCGGTGAGGCGTTCGCGCGGGCGCGGGGCGCGCTGGAGATCGCCTGGCTGGTCGCGGCGGCCGCGGCGGGCGAGGCGCTGCGGCAGGCCGAGCGGCGGGCGGACGAGGCCGAGCGGACCCGGGAGGAGGCGGCCCGGCGCCGGGCCGACGAGGAACGGCTGCGCATCGCGCGGGAGTTGCACGACTCCCTCACCCACCAGATCTCGGTGATCAAGGTGCAGTCGGAGGTCGCCGTCCACGTGGCCCGCAGACGCGGCGAGGAGGTGCCCGCGCCGCTCCTGGCCATCCAGGAGGCGGGGCGGGAGGCGAGCCGGGAGCTGCGGGCGACGCTGGAGGCGCTGCGCGCGGACGACACGGCCCCGCCGCGCGGCCTCGCCGACGTGCCGGAACTGGTGGAGCGGGCGCGGGCGTTGGGGCTGGACGCGACGCTGACCGTGGAGGGGCGGGAGGCGGACGTGCCGGCCGCCGTCGACCGGACGGTCTACCGGATCGTCCAGGAGTCGCTGACCAACGTCGCCCGGCACGCGGAGGCGGCGTCGGCGAGCGTCCGGATCGACTGCCGCCCCGAGCTGCTCGCGGTCCGGGTCGACGACGACGGCAGGGCGGCGCCGGCCGCCGCGCCCGTCCCCGGGCTCGGTCTGCTCGGCATGCGCGAGCGTGTCACCGCCCTCGGCGGCCGGCTCACCGCCGGGCCGCGCGACGGGGGCGGCTTCTCCGTCCTGGCCGAACTCCCCGTGGAGCGCACACCGTGATCAGGGTCCTGCTCGTCGACGACCAGCCGCTCATCCGCAGCGGGTTCCGCGCCCTGCTCGACCTGGAGGACGACATCGAGGTGGTGGCCGAGGCCGCCGACGGGCGGGAGGCCCTGGTCCTCGCCCGCGCGCACCGGCCCGACGTGGCGCTCGTCGACATCCGGATGCCCGTCGTCGACGGCATCGAGACCACCCGGCGGATCGCCGCCGACCCGTCCCTCGCCGGGACGCACGTCGTGATCCTCACCAACTACGGCATGGACGAGTACGTCCTCGACGCGCTGCGCGCCGGTGCCGCCGGGTTCCTGGTCAAGGACGTGCTGCCGGAGGACTTCCTGCACGCCGTGCGGGTCGCCGCGCGCGGCGACGCGCTCCTCGCGCCGTCGATCACCCGCAGGCTCATCCACCGGTACCTCGACCGGCCGCTGCCCGCCCCCGTCCGGCCGGTCCCGGCCCTGGAGGAGCTGACCGGCCGGGAGCGCGAGGCGGTGGCCCTGGTGGCGCGGGGCCTGTCCAACGACGAGATCGCCGGCCGCATGGTGATCAGCCCGTCGACGGCGAAGACCCACGTCAACCGGGCCATGACGAAGCTCGGCGTCCGCGACCGGGCCCAACTCGTCGTCCTCGCCTATGAATCCGGTCTCGTCACCCCGAACTCTCCTTGATCCCGGGACCCGTTCGGGCACGGGTCTTTCCCGGCGCGGGAGCGGCGGGTTCCACTGGGGGCCGGTGCGGACGAGGGAGGGGGCCGGGCGATGACGGCGGTGGTGCTGGTGGTGGAGCACGAGGACGGGGCGGGGCCCGGGCTCGTCGGGGAGCGGCTGGCGGCGGACGGGCTGCGGCTGGACGTGCGGCGGCCGTGGCGGGGCGAGGAGCTGCCCGCGGGCCTGACGGACCGGGCCGGACTGCTGGTGCTCGGCGGGTCGGCCGGCTGCCGGGACGACGCGGCGGCGCCATGGCTGCCGCGGGTCCGGGAGCTGGTGGGCGAGGCGGTCCGGCGGGAGGTGCCGCTGCTCGGGATATGCCTGGGCGGGCAGCTCGTCGCGGACGCGCTCGGCGGCGCGGTCGCTCCCCGGCCCCGGGGGCCGGAGGTGGGCTCCGTACCGCTGCGCCGGCTGCCCGCCGCCGGGACGGACCCGGTGTTCGGGGCGGTGCCGGAGGGCGCGCCGGCGGCGCAGTGGCACTTCGACGAGATCACCCGGCTGCCGCCGGGGGCCGTGCCGCTGCTGGGCGGGGACGACTGCCGGCACCAGGCGTTCCGGGTGGGTCCGGTGGGGTGGGGCGTGCAGTTCCATCCGGAGGTGGACGGCGAGGCGCTCGCCGTATGGGCGCGGGCCGACGCCGGACCGGTGCGGGAGGCGGGCGGCGATCCGGACGCGGCGGTGGCCTCCGTGCGCCGGGACGAGGCCGCGCTGCGCACGGTCTGGGGCGCGGCGGCGGGGGCCTGGGGACGGGTGGTGCGGGAGCGGGCGGCGGGCGCGGCGCGCTGACGTCCGGCCGGTCGGGCGGGACCGGCGGGGCCGGGCGCCGTAGCGTACGGGGACACGTGTCCGAGCCCAGCTTGAGGAGTACACCCCCATGGCCGACTACCGCGTCGAGACCGTCCGCACCGGATACCGGCGGTGGACCGCCCGCAACGACCGGGGCGCGGAGGTGCTGATGGCCGCGGCCGACGACGACGGCGCGCAGCCGTCGTTCACGCCGGTGGAGCTGCTCCTCGCGGCGATGGGCGGCTGCGGCGGTCTGGTGATCGACCGGACCGCGCGGGCCGTGGACCACGACGACCTGCGGATCGTCGTCGAGTCGGTCTCGGCGCCGGAGGACGACGGGCGGATCGGGCGGATCCGGGTGAGTTACGAGTTCGACCTGCCGGACTCCAACCCGAAGGCGGCGGAGGTGTTCGCGCGCGGGGTGCGGCTCACGCACGAGAAGTTCTGCACGGTGAGCCGCACGGTCGAGCACGGGGCGCGGGTCGAGGCGCTCCTCCCGGACGGGACGGTCGGCTTCGAGGGCTGACCCGCGCCGGGCCCTCCGTCCGGACGCCACCGGTCCGGGCGGGAGCGGCCGGTCAGGCCGACCAGAGGTCGCGGACGTGCCGGAGCGGGTCGGCCTCGACGCGGCTCTCGGCGTCCCAGACCATGGTGGCGCGGCCGCCGGGCGTGTAGCGGGGCCAGTCGGGGCCCGGGTCCTGGTCCTTGACGAAGGCCACCCAGGCGCGGTGCACGGCGTCGGCGAGGGCCCGCGGCGGGGTGGGGCCGGCGACCTCGCGGACGCCCTCGGCGTCGAGGAGGTCGAAGGCGAACGGCAGGTCGAGGCAGTGCGCCGCCCCGCCGAGGACCGGCGAGCTCCAGGCGAACTCGTAGAGCCAGGTGGGCCGTTCGCGGTCGGCGCGGGCGTCGGCGATCACCAGGTTCGGAACCCGGAACACGACGTCGGTGAGGGCCCGGCCGAAGAGGGCGTCCTCGGGCGTGCCGGGGTGGGCGGCGGCGAACTCGCCCGCGCGCGCCGGATCGAGCCCGAACCCGCCGAGGAGGACGGGGAGCGGCAGCCCCTCCGGTCCGGGGACCGCCGAGAACTCGTCGGCGGTGAAGCCGAGCAGGAGCGGGACGTCGGCGCCGGCGTCGCCGGTGGTGAGGGCCTCGGCGGGCAGTACGGGGATCAGGTCGCCGTCCGCGAAGGGGGCGAGGGCCGGCATCGGGGGCAGCCCCTCCCGGTCGGGTCCGTCCTCGGCGAGCCGGTCCTGGAGGGCGAGGAGTTCGCCGTCGTCCAGGTCGCGCAGGGCGGCGGCGGTGGCGGGGACGCCGGTGCGGGAGGTGAGGAGCCGGGCGGCGGCGCGGGCGGCCCCGGGACCGTCGGGGCGGAGCACGACGCCGGAGACGGCGAGCGCGCCGCGGAAGAGGCCGCGGGCGGAGGGGACGGAGAGCAGGGTGAGGACGGCGCCGCCGCCGGCGGACTGGCCGGCGACGGTCACCCGGGCGGGGTCGCCGCCGAAGGCGGCGATGTTGTCGCGGACCCACTCCAGGGCGGCGATCCAGTCGCGGACGCCGCGGTTGTCGGGGGCGTCCTCCAGGTGCAGGAAGCCCTCGATGCCGAGCCGGTAGCCGACGGAGACGAGGACGACGCCGTCGCGGTTGAAGGCGGCGCCGTCGTACCAGGGGCTGGCGGCGGAGCCGGCGACGTAGCCGCCGCCGTGGATCCAGACGAGGACCGGCAGCCCCTCGGCGGGGGCGGTGTCGGGGGTGAAGACGTTGAGGTTGAGGACGCCCGCGCCCGGCACGCTGGGCTCGGGGACGGTGGTGACCTCGGCGAAGGGACGGCGCTGGGCGGTCGGCCCGTAGGCGGTCGCGTCCAGCGGCTCGGTCCACGGCTCGGGCGGCACGGGAGCGGCGAAGCGCAGCTCGCCGACGGGCGGCCGGCCGTACGGGATCCCGAGGAAGCGGTACGTGCCGTCGGCGCGGCGCTCGCCGCGGACGGGCCCGCGGGCGGTGGTGACGAGGGGTCCGGGGGAGGTCATCGGGGGCGGCTCCTGGGGCGTGGGCCGAGGCGGCGGCGGGCGGGTGACAGGGGCAGCGTCGGGGCCGTCCCGCACGGGGTCAAGGACGGGAGAAGCAATGGTGACACGAGTCACTGACACGAGTCATCTCGGGGGGTGCAGCACCCGACCCCGCAGGAGGACCCCACCGCCGCGGGCGCGGCGGGCGCGGCGGGCGCGGTGTGGACCAGTGCACTGACAGTGTTGTCAGGAGGACGGCTTGTCGTCGCCGTCGGGGCCGGGTCCGGGCGGCGGGGGCGGTGGCGCGGCCGC
>NZ_JBEZUZ010000186.1:0-5467 GCF_040636735.1 Streptomyces sp. NPDC035033
GGAACTGGCGGTTCCGGAGGACGGGCACTCCACCTGCGGATTGGCCGCATTCATCGCCTCGGAGGATCCTAAGTCGACGAACGTCCGCGGCGGCTCCACTCCCCCGCCCAGGCCCGACTCCACCAGCCGGGCCGCGGCGGCGAGCCGGGCGGCGGCCTCCTCGGCGACCGGGCCGCTGACGGTGAACGGCAGCCGGATGTACCCCTCGAAGGCGCCGTCGACGCCGAAGCGGGGGCCCGAGGGGACGCGGACGCCGACCCGCTCGCCCGCCTCGGCCAGCCGCGAGCCGGAGAGCCCGCCGGTGCGCACCCAGAGCGTCAGGCCGCCCCCGGGCACCTCGAACTCCCACTCCGGCAGCTCCTTGCGGACCGCCGCGACCAGCGCGTCCCGGTTCTCGCGGGCCTGGGCCCGGCGCAGGCCGACCGCCTCCTCCCAGCCGCCGGTGCGCATCAGCCAGTTGACGCCGAGCTGTTCCAGGACGGGCGTGCCCAGGTCGGCGTAGGCGCGGGCGGCGACGAGGGAGCGGATGACGTCGGGCGCGGCGCGGACCCAGCCGATCCGCATCCCGGCCCAGAACGCCTTGCTGGCCGAACCGACGGTGAGGACCGTGGAGCCGGCCGGGTCGAAGGCGCAGACCGGCCGGGGCATCTCCACGTCGTCGTCGAGGTGGAGCTCGGTCATGGTCTCGTCGACGACGAGGACCGTGCCGGCCGCGCGGGCCGCCTCCACGAGCCGCCGCCGCTGGTCCTCGTCGGCGAGGGCGCCGGTCGGGTTGTGGAAGTCGGCGACGACGTACGCGAGGCGGGGCGCGGCGTCGCGCAGCACCTGGCGCCAGCGGCCGAGGTCCCAGCTACCCAGCCCCTCGGACATGGCGACCGGGACCAGCCGGGCGCCGGCCTCCCGCATGAGCTGGAGGATGTTGGCGTACGAGGGGGACTCGACGGCGATCCGCTCGCCGCGCCCGGCGAAGAGGTGGCAGATGGCGTCGATGGCGCCCATGGCGCCGGTGGTGACCATGATCTGCTCGGGCATGGTGGGGATGCCGCGGGCGGTGTAGCGCTCGGCGAGCATGGCGCGCAGCGCGGGCAGGCCGGCCGGATAGTCGCCGTGGGTGTGCGCGTACGGCGGCAGCTCCTCCAGGGCGCCCTGGACGCTGCGGGTCAGCCAGGGCTCGGGGGCCGGGAGGGCGGCGCAGCCGAGGTCGATGAGGGAGCCGAGGGCCTCCGGCGGCAGCGGTTCGAGGCCGCGCGCGGGCAGCGGGTTCCCGGCGGGGACGGCGGTCCAGCTGCCGGCGCCGCGCCGGGACTCCAGGAAGCCCTCGGTGCGCAGCGCCTCGTAGGCGGCGGCCACGGTGGTGCGGCTGACGGTGAGGGCGAGGGCGAGTTCCCGCTCGGCGGGGAGCCGGGCGGCGACCGGCACCCGGCCCTCCAGGACGAGCAGGCGGATGCCGTCGGCGAGGGCGCGGTAGGCGGGCGGTTTCCGCGTGCCGGGGCCCGCCGGGCGGGGCTGCTGCGCCTGGAGCTGCCGGGCGAGCTGGGCGGCCCCGACGGCCGAGGTCCACTGAGCCATGGAAATCAGTCCACCTTCCTCGAATTGGCCATGGTTGGCTTCGGTTCTCCCGCCACAGAGTGTCATGGGTCGGTCCACCACCACCACACGGGACCGCGTCCCACAGCCATCACCTCGGCTCCACGGCCGTCACCACCCAAGGGGGCTCCTCCATGTCCATCGCCTCCGGCCCGCGCGGCCGGCACCTGACCCGGCGGCTCGTCCAGCTCTACGCGGGCCTGACCCTGTACGGGGTCAGCTCGGCCCTGCTGGTCCGGGCGGGGCTCGGCATGGAGCCGTGGAACGTGCTCCACCAGGGCCTGGCCGAGCGGACGGGGCTGACGATCGGGGTGGTGTCGATCGTCGTCGGCGCGCTGGTCCTGCTGCTGTGGATCCCGATCCGGCAGCGGCCGGGCCTGGGCACGGTGTCGAACGTGTTCGTGATCGGCCTGGCGATGGACGGCACCCTGGCGCTGCTCCCCGACGGCCACGGCCTGCCCGTCCGGATCGCCCTGCTGGTCCTGGGCATCGTGCTGAACGGCGTGGCGACCGGCCTGTACATCGCGGCCCGGTTCGGTCCCGGCCCGCGGGACGGCCTGATGACCGGGCTGCACCGGGTGACCGGCTGGTCGATCCGGCTGGCCCGGACCCTGATCGAGGTCACGGTGGTCACCACCGGCTTCCTGCTCGGCGGCTCCGTCGGCGTGGGCACGCTCCTCTACGCCCTGTCGATCGGCCCGCTCGCCCAGTTCTTCCTCCGCTTCTTCGCCGTCCCCGAGCCGGACGCCGCCACCGGACCGGACGCCACCGCCTCCCCCGGACCGGCCGCCTCCCCCGGCCCGGCCGCCGCCTCCGCGCCGGACGCCCCCGACGCCGCCTCCGCCTCCCCCGGCACCGCCTCCGCCGCGTCGGGCGCCGTCGACGCCGCCGTCGCCGGGGAGTCACCGGAAGGCGCCATACTGCGGCGGTGACTCGCGTACGCCACCCCTATCTCGACCACCCGCTGCCGCTGCCCTTCGCCCACCGCGGCGGCACGGCGGACGGCCTGGAGAACACCGCGGCCGCCTTCCGCCGGGCCGCCGCGGCGGGCTACCGCTATTTCGAGACCGATGTGCACACCACCGCCGACGGGGTGCTCGTCGCCTTCCACGACGCGACCCTGGACCGGGTGACGGACGCCTCGGGGCGGATCCGGGACCTGCCGTGGGCGGCGGTGCGGGAGGCCCGGGTGGCCGGCAAGGAGCCGCTGCCGCTCTTCGAGGACCTGCTCCAGGAGTTCCCCGAGGCCCGCTGGAACGTGGACCTGAAGACCGAGTCGGCGCTCGCCCCGCTGGTGGACCTGATCTCCCGGACCGACGCCTGGGACCGGGTCCTGGTCAGCTCCTTCACCGAGGCCCGGGTGGCGCGGGCCCAGCGGCTCGCCGGCCCCCGGCTGGCCACCTCGTACGGCGTGACCGGGGTCGCCGCCCTCCGGATGCGCTCGCTGGGGCTCCCGGCCCCGCTGCGGGCGGGCGCGGTGGCGGCGCAGGTCCCGGAGGCGCAGGGCGGGATCCGTGTGGTGGACCGCCGGTTCGTCCGGGCGGCCCACGCGCGCGGGCTCCAGGTGCACGTGTGGACCGTGAACGATCCGGAGCGCATGGACTCTCTCCTCGACCTGGGGGTCGATGGCATCATGACCGATCATCTGGAGACGCTGCGCGAGGTCCTCACCGCCCGCGGGGCATGGGCCTGAGGCCCGACGGGGCGTCCCGGGGACGGGGACGAACGAGGGGGGCGAGCGGCCGTGACCGCCGAGACGACCGGTCCTGAGGGACCCACCACCGATCCGGCCGCGCGCGGACGGGAGCAGCGCGGCTGGTACTTCTACGACTTCGCCTGCTCGGTCTACTCGACCAGCGTCGTGACCGTGTTCCTGGGGCCGTACCTCAAGTCGGTGGCCGAGAACGCGGCGGGCGAGGACGGGCTGGTGCGCCCGCTCGGCATCCCGGTGGCGCCGGGGTCGCTCTTCCCGTACGCGATCTCCGTCTCGCTCGTGGTGGCCATCGTCGCGATGCCCCTGGTGAGCGCGGCGGCGGACCGCCGGGGCCGGAAGAAGCCGCTGCTCGCGGCGGCGGCGTACATCGGGGCGGGCGCGACGACCGGCATGTTCTTCCTGGAGGGCACCCGGTACCTCCTGGGGGCCTTCCTGCTGATCGTGGCGAACGCGTCCTTCGCGGTGGCGATGATGCTCTACAACGCCTATCTGCCGCAGATCGCCGATCCGGACGAGCGGGACGAGGTCTCCTCGCGCGGCTGGGCCTTCGGCTACACCTCGGGCGCCCTGGTCCTGGTGCTCGACCTGGTCCTGTACTCGGCCCACGAGTCCTTCGGCCTCGAGGAGGGCGAGGCGGTGCGGATCTGCCTGGCCTCGGCGGGCCTGTGGTGGGGCGCGTTCGCGCTGATCCCGCTGCGCCGGCTGCGCGACCGGCGGCTGCCGCCCGGGACCGCCGGGGCGGACCGGCCCGCGGGCGAGGGGGCGGTCGGAGGCGGCTGGCGGCAGCTGCGGGCGACCGTCAGGGACATGCGCCGGCACCCGCTGACGCTGGCCTTCCTGCTCGCGTACCTGGTCTACAACGACGGGGTGCAGACGGTGATCTCGCAGGCGGCGATCTTCGGCGAGGAGGAGCTGGGCCTGGAGAAGACGACGCTCATCACGGCGGTGCTGCTGGTGCAGGTCCTGGCCGTGGCGGGCGCCCTCCTGATGGCCCGGTTCGCCCGGACGCACGGCGCCAAGCGGACGATCCTGGGCGCGCTGGCGGTGTGGACGGTCATCCTCGCGGCCGGGTACCTGCTGCCGCCCGGAGCGCCGGTCTTCTTCTACTGCCTGGCGGCGGCCATCGGCCTCGTGATGGGCGGCACCCAGGCGCTGTCCCGCTCGCTCTTCTCGCACCTGGTGCCGGAGGGCAAGGAGGCGGAGTACTTCTCGGCGTACGAGCTGAGCGACCGCGGACTGAGCTGGCTGGGTCCTTTGATGTTCGGGCTCGTGTATCAGCTGACGGACAGCTACCGAGCTGCCATCATCTCCCTCGTGATCTTCTTCGTGGCCGGTTTCGCCCTGCTCGCGCGGGTGCCCGTGCGGGACGCCGCACGGGAGGCGGGCAATGTCGTACCGGAACGAATTTAGACGCGGGAGTGAAAGGCCGGTAGTGTACGCGTTTGGCCTGCCAGGCGGACCGTTACTGCGTGCTGCTTTGGTGAAAACGTCGAGTCACATCTGGCGTCAGATGTGACAAAACGGGCACTGGTGGGTACAACAAGGGGCGGCACGACGGGCGACGCGTGACCCGGAACGGGAATCTTTATCGCCGACCGGACGTTGACCGGATGACGACGACAGCGACACCTGTCCTGTGGGCGACAAGCCCGGGAGGCACGATTCATGAGTGAGCGAGCTCTTCGCGGCACGCGCCTCGTGGTGACCAGCTACGAGACCGACCGCGGCATCGATCTGGCCCCGCGCCAGGCCGTGGAGTACGCATGCGAGAAGGGCCATCGTTTTGAGATGCCCTTCTCGGTCGAGGCGGAGATCCCGCCGGAGTGGGAATGCAAGGTCTGTGGAAGCCAGGCTCTCCTGGTGGACGGGGACGGACCGGAGGAGAAGAAGGGCAAGCCGGCGCGTACGCACTGGGACATGCTCATGGAGCGGCGTACCCGTGAGGAGCTGGAGGAGGTCCTCGCCGAGAGGCTGGCCGTCCTGCGCTCCGGCGCCATGAACATCGCGGTGCACCCGCGCGACAGCCGCAAGTCCGCCTGACGGACGGCACGGCAGAGCAACGCCGAGGGGCCCGGTACACGATCCGTGTACCGGGCCTCCGCCCCGACGGCGAGATCGTCTCGCGGACGGAGATGTTCACCCCGGACTACCTGGTCGAAGAGGTGC
>NZ_JBEZUZ010000187.1:0-5290 GCF_040636735.1 Streptomyces sp. NPDC035033
GCGGCCCCCGCCCCCGCACCGGTGGCGCCGAGCACCAGGGCCCCCGTGAAGCCGAGGGCCGACAGGAACCCGGCGACCACCGGCACGCTCCCCCGGCTCGCCGGGACCGACCTGGTGGAACTCGCCGGGCTCCTCGGAGCCACGGAACCGGCGCCCCCGGGTGGACAATTCGGGCATGACACCCACACTGGATGACCGGATCACCGGAAGTCTCCTCGGTGCCGCCGTGGGCGACGCCCTCGGCGGCCCCGTGGAGGGGTACACCCCCGAGCAGATCGCCGAGCGCCACGGCGGCCGGGTCACCGGCGTCGTCGGCCCCTGGAACGGCGACGCCTGGCGCACCGCCCGCCCCATCGCCCCGTACCACAAGGGCGACGGGCACGTCACCGACGACACCCTGATGACCCACGCCCTGGTCCGGGTGTACGCGAGGGTCCGCGACCACCTCGACGCGTACGCGGTCGCGGACCACCTCGTCCCCGAGCTCATGGGCTCCCCCGTGTGGATCCCGGAGCTGGAGGCGGAGGCCCTCCCCCTCCAGCGGATCTTCCTCGCCGAGAAGTGGATCGTCGCCCGCCTCCACTACGGACACGCCGACCCGCGCGAGGCCGGCACCGGGAACATCGTCAACTGCGGGGCCGCGATGTACATGGCGCCGGTCGGCCTGGTCAACGCCGCCGACCCGCACGGTGCCTACGCCGAGGCCCTGGACGTCGCGGGCGCCCACCAGTCCTCGTACGGCCGCGAGGCCGCGGGCGTCTTCGCGGCGGCGGTCGCGGCGGCCTGCGCCCCCGGCGCCACCCCGCGCACGGTCGTCGACACCGCCCTCTCCCTCGCGAAGGACGGCACCCGCGCCGCGATCGAGGCGGTCGCCGAAGTCGCGGACCGGCACCGGGACTTCGAGTCCGCCCTCGTACCGCTGCGCCGGGCGGTCGCCCCGTACGACTCCGTCGGCCCCGACTACCGCAACCCCGGTCTCGACGCCCGCCGCCCCTCCCGCCTCCACTCCATCGAGGAGCTGCCGATCGCCCTCGGCATGCTCCTGGTCGGCGAGGGCGACTACCGCCGCACGGTCCTCGGCGCGGTCAACTACGGCCGCGACTGCGACTCCATCGCCACCATGGCGGGCGCGGTCGCGGGCGCCCTGCGCGGCGAGGCGGCGGTCCCCTCCGACTGGGCCAAGCGGGTCGCGGAGGCCAGCCGCCTCGACCTGCACGCCCCGGCGACGGCCCTGGCCGCCGTGGCCCGCGAGGTCTTCGCCCGCGACGCCGCCCGCCGCCGCGCCGTCGAGGCCGCCCGCGCCGCCCTCACGGACACCCTCCGATGACGGACACCGCCCCGGCCCGCCCGGCCCGGACACCGCCCGCCCCCGTCCGCCTCACCTGGGTGCAGCCCGAGGACCTCGTCGGGCACGAACTGCGGCAGGCCGCCGAGGACGGGCGGGAGGCCGGGGGGATCGCGGCGCGCTGGTACGCGGCCGGCGGGCACCCGGCCCCGGCCGCCGCCGGCGCGTCGGCCGCGCCCCGACCCGAACTGCGGGCGCTCGCCGAGGAGTTGCTCGACGAACTGGCCGCCCTCCCCGCCCCGCTCGCCACCGTCGAGCCCACCGCGCTCGACGCGATCGTCGCCGCCTGCCCCGACTGGCCCGCACCGGCCCCCGGGGCCGCCGGGGACCCGGGCCTGCGCGACCGGCTGCACGCCGCCTGGCTGGGGCGGGCGGCCGGGTGCCTGCTCGGGAAGCCCGTCGAGAAGCTGCCGCTCGACGCGATCCGGGCGCTGGCCCGGGCCGCCGGGAACTGGCCGCTCGACGACTGGTTCACCGCGCGCGGGGTGCCGCCCGCGCTGCTCGCCGCGCACCCCTGGAACCGCCGCTCCGCCGCCACCTCGCTCGCCGAGACCATCGACGGGATGCCCGAGGACGACGACCTCAACTACCCCCTCCTCGCCCTGCTCCTCCTCCGCCGCCACGGCCGCTCCTTCACCACCGCCGACGTGGCCCGCCTCTGGCTCGGCGAACTCCCCGCCGGCCGCGCCTTCACCGCCGAGCGGATCGCCTACCGCAACCTCCTCGACGGCGTCGAGCCCCCGCTGACCGCCGGCCGCCGCAACCCCTTCCGGGAGTGGATCGGCGCCCAGATCCGGGCCGACGTCCACGGCTGGACCCACCCCGGCGACCCGGCCGCGGCCGCCGCCCAGGCCCACCGGGACGCGGTCCTCAGCCACACCGGGAACGGCGTGTACGGCGCGATGTTCGCCGCCGCGACCGTCGCCGCCGCCGCGGGCGGCACGACCGGCGTCCACGGGGCGCTGGCCGCCGGCCTCTCCGTCGTCCCGCCCCGCTCCCGGCTCGCCGAGGCCGTCCGGTACGGCATCGCCACCGCCCGCGCCGTCCCCGACCTCGACACCGTCGTGGACCGGCTGCACGCCCGGTACGGCGGGTACCACTGGGTCCATGCCGTGCCGAACGCCGCGCTGCTCGCCGCCGCCCTCACCCACGCCGACGGCGACTTCACCCGCTCGATCTGCGCGGCCGTCTCCGGCGGCTGGGACACCGACTCCAACGGCGCCACCGCCGGCTCGGTCGCCGGTCTCCTCGCCGGCCGGCCGGACCGGCTCCCGGACCGCTGGACCTCCCCCCTGAAGAACCGGCTCGCGACCTCGGTGCCGTCCTTCGACGGCATCGGCTTCGACGCCCTCGCCGACCTCACCCACCTGGAGGCAGTACGCCCATGACCAGCATCGTGGTGCTCGGAAGCACCAACATGGACCTCGTGGCCTATGTGGAGCGGGCCCCGGCCCGCGGCGAGACCGTCACCGGCCGCTCCTTCCGCACGATCCCCGGCGGCAAGGGCGCCAACCAGGCGGTCGCCGCCGCCCGCGCGGGCGGCGAGGTCGCCATGATCGGCGCGGTCGGCTCCGACGACTTCGGCACCCGGCTCCGCTCCGTCCTGGAGCACTGCGCCGTCGACACCGACCTGCTCCGCACCGTCGAGGGCCCCTCCGGGACCGCGCACATCGTCGTCGACGACGAGGGCGGCAACGCGATCGTCGTCGTCCCCGGCGCCAACGCCACCGTCACCTCCCTCGACCACGGCGACGAGGCCCTGATCTCCGGCGCCGACCTGCTGCTGCTCCAGCTCGAACTCCCCCTCTCCGTCGTCACCGAGGGCGCCGTCCACGCCCGGGCGCGCGGGGTGCGCACCGTCCTCACGCCGGCCCCCGCCCGGCAGCTCCCGCCCGAACTCCTGGCCGCCACCGACCTGTTGGTGCCCAACGAGCACGAGGCCGCCGCGCTCACCGGCCGCACCGACCCGCGCGCCGCCGCGCTCGCCCTCCTCGACGCCGTCCCCGAGGTGGTCGTCACCCTCGGCGCGGCCGGCTGCCTCTACGCGGCCCGCGGCGCCGAACCCCTCTCCGTGCCCGCCCCGCGGGTGCGGGCCGTCGACACCACCGCCGCCGGCGACACCTTCGTCGGCGCGCTCACGGTCGCCCTCGGCGAGGGCCGTCCCGTGCCGGAGGCCCTGGCCTGGGCGGCCACCGCCGCCGCGCTCTCCGTCCGCCGCGAGGGCGCCTCGACCTCGATGCCGTACCGCGTCGAGATCGAGGCGGCCCTCGACGCCCCCGAGTTCCTGGAGGCCGATCCCGTATGACCACCGCACCGCCCCTGACGGGGCTGCGCGTCCTCGATCTGGCGACGCTCTTCGCCGGGCCGCTGGCCGCCATGATGCTCGGCGACTTCGGCGCCGACGTCGTCAAGGTCGAGCACCCCCGCAAGCCCGACCCGTCCCGGGGCCACGGCCCCGCCAAGGACGGGGTGGGCCTGTGGTGGAAGGTGCTGGGCCGCAACAAGCGGGCCGTCACCCTCGACCTGTCCACCCCCGGCGGCCGGGACGCCCTCCTGAGGCTGGCCGCCGACGCCGACGTCATCGTGGAGAACTTCCGCCCCGGCACCCTGGAGCGCTGGGGCCTGGGCTGGGAGGAGCTGTCCACGGTCAACCCCCGTCTGGTCCTGGCCCGGGTCACCGGCTTCGGCCAGTTCGGGCCGTACGCCCACCGGCCCGGCTTCGGCACCCTCGCCGAGGCGATGAGCGGCTTCGCCGCGATCACCGGCGAGCCCGACGGCCCGCCGACCCTGCCCCCCTTCGGCCTCGCCGACTCGATCGCCGCCCTCGCCACCGCGTACGCGGTGATGACCGCGCTCACCGCGAGGACGACGACCGGGCGCGGCCAGGTCGTCGACATGGCCATCATCGAACCGATGCTCTCCGTCATCGGCCCCCACCCCCTCTGGTACGACCAGCTCGGCTACGTCCAGCCCCGGACCGGCAACCGCTCCCGCAACAACGCCCCCCGCAACACCTACCGGACCGCCGACGGCTCCTGGGTGGCCGTCTCCACCTCGGCGCAGTCGATCGCCGAGCGGGTGATGCGCCTGGTGGACCGGCCGGAGCTGATCGACGAGCCGTGGTTCGCCGACGGCGCCGGCCGGGCCGCGCACGCCGACGTCCTCGACGAGGCCGTCGGCTCGTGGATCGCCCGCCGCACCCGCGACGAGGCGATGGCCGCCTTCGAGAAGGCGGAGGCGGCCATCGCCCCGGTCTACGACGTCCGGGACGTCCTCGACGACCCCCAGTACCAGGCGCTCGGCACGGTCACCGAGGTCCCGGACCCGGAGCTGGGCCCGATCCGCATGCAGAACGTGCTCTTCCGGCTCTCCGAGACCCCGGGCGGGATCCGCTGGGCCGGCCGCCCGCACGGCGCCGACACCGACGAGGTGCTGACGGCGGCCGGCCTCACCCCGGCCGAGATCACCTCCCTGCGCGCCCAGGGGGCGGTATGAGCGCCCCCGGCGCGCGCACGGCGGAGACCGGTCCGGGCCGCCCCGGCGCCGTGCACGGCCGGCCCCGCGGCCGTCCACCCCTCACCTGGCTGTACGCCCCCGGCGACCGCCCCGAGGTGGTCCGCAAGGCGCTCTCCTCCGGCGCCGACGTGGTCATCGTGGACCTGGAGGACGCGGTCGCCCCGGACCGCAAGGCGTACGCCCTCGACGCCACCGCCGATCTGCTCTCCGACGCCCACCCCGTCCCGGTGCACGTCCGCATCCACACCCCGCGCGACATCCCCGTCCTGGCCTCCCTCCCCGGCCTCGGCGGTCTCCGTGTCCCCAAGGTGACACACGCCTCCGACATCCACCGGTCCCCGGGTTCGCCTCGGCCAGCGCGATCGCGTTCACCCCGTCGCCGCCGCCGACGTCCAGCACCCGCTCCACCCCGGCCAGGTCGGCCCGGTC
>NZ_JBEZUZ010000188.1:0-5070 GCF_040636735.1 Streptomyces sp. NPDC035033
CCCCCCCCGCCCCCCCCCCGCCCCCGCCCGGTCTTCGCTTTCCCCCCGCCCCGCACCCCCGCCGGGGGGGCGGGGCCGGGGGCGGCCGGCGCCACGGACGGCGCGCCCCGCACCGGCGTCGGCTCCGGCTACCTCCGCCACGCGGCGGGGAAGCTGGGCGGCGCGCTCGTCTCCCTCTTCGCCGTCCTGGTCACCAGCTTCTTCCTCTTCCGGATCCTGCCCGGGGACCCGGTGAAGGCGATGACCCACGGCGTCCCCACCTCGGCCGAGCAACTGGCCACGCTGCGGCGCCAGTTCGGCCTCGACCTGCCGCTGTGGCAGCAGTTCGCCGACTACTGCGCCAAGGCGCTCACGGGCGACCTCGGCACCTCCTTCCAGTTCCGCGCCCCGGTCGGCGAGCTGATCGCGGCGAAGCTGCCGGCGACGCTGCTGCTCACCGGGGTCGCCGTGGTGCTCTACTCGGCGCTCGGCCTGTGGCTCGGCACCCGCTCGGCGTGGCGGCACGGCGGGCTCGGCGACCGGGTGAACACCGGGATCGCGCTGACCCTGTGGTCGGTGCCGTCGTTCTGGCTCGGGCTGCTGCTCATCATCGTCTTCTCGGTGGGCATGGGGCCGGTCCCGGGGCTCTTCCCGACCGGCGGCATGGAGTCGGGGACCGGCGAGACCGGCTTCGCGTACGTCCTCGACGTCGCCCACCACCTGGTCCTGCCGGTGCTGACGCTGGTCGCGGTCGGCTACGCGCAGACGCTGCTCGTGATGCGCTCCTCGCTCCTCGACGAGATGGGCGGCGACTATCTGACGACCGCGCGGGCGAAGGGGCTCAGGGACGACGAGGTGCGGCGCCGGCACGCGGTGCCCAACGCGCTGCTGCCGACCGTGACCATGGTCTTCATCAACCTGGGCCACGTGGCGGCCGGTTCGATCCTGGTGGAGACGGTCTTCTCCTGGCCGGGGCTCGGCGGCCTCTTCTACCAGGCGCTGAGCGTGCCCGACCTCCCGCTCGTCCAGGGCCTGTTCGTCGTCTTCGCCGGAGCGATGATCCTCATGAACCTCCTCGCCGACCTGCTCTATCCGCTGCTCGATCCCCGGGTGGGCCGATGACCTCTCTCGCGTGGGAGCGCCGCAAGGGTTCGGCGGCGCGCTTCTGGAAGGCGTACCGGAACCACCGGGCGGGGCTCTACGGCCTCGCCGGCCTCGCCCTGATCGCCCTGATCGCGCTCACTGCCCCGCTGACCGTCGGTGCCGACGTGCAGTCGGTGACGAACGCGCCGGGCACGGCCCTGGAGTCGCCGAGCGCCGAATTCCCCCTCGGGACCGACCAGTTCGGGCGCCCGCTGCTCGGCCTGCTGATCTGGGGGGCCCGGATCTCGCTGCTCGTGGGGCTGCTCGCGGCGGTCCTCTCCGTCGCCATCGGCACCCTCGTCGGAATCCTCGCCGGCCACTACGGCGGCTGGCTCTCCACGGTCGTCATGCGGATCACCGACTGGTTCCTGGTGATGCCGGCGCTGGTCCTGGCGATCGTCCTCGCGACGGTGCTGTCCCGGTCGATGTGGACGGTGGTGCTCGCCATCGGCGTCACCTCCTGGCCGACCACCGCACGGCTCGTCCGGGCGCAGACGATCGCCGTCGAGTCCCGTCCGTACATCGAACGGGCCACCGCCCTCGGCGGCGGGCACGGGCACGTCATGACCCGGCACGTGCTGCCGAACGTGATGCCGCTGGTCCTCGCGCAGACCACGCTCGGCATCTCCGCCGCGATCCTCACCGAGGCCACCCTCGCCTTCCTCGGTCTCGGCGACCCGACGGTCGTCTCCTGGGGCGGCATGCTCCAGGACGCCCGGGAGGCGGGCGCGGTCTCCTCCGGGCACTGGTGGTACCTGGCACCGCCCGGGCTCGCGATCGCGCTGGTCGCGCTCGCCTTCACGCTCTGCGGCCGGGCCGTCGAGTCCGTGCTCAACCCGAGGCTGGGGGTGGGGCGTTGAGCCTCCTGGAGATCAGGGACCTGCGGGTCACGTACGGCTCCGGGGCGGCGGCCGTGCCCGCCGTGCGGGGGGTGGACCTCACCCTGGAGGCCGGGTCGAAGCTGGGCGTGGCCGGCGAGTCCGGCTGCGGCAAGTCGACGCTGGCGCTCGCCCTGCTGCGGCTGCTGCCCGCGTCCGCCCGGCTGGAGGGGGAGATCCTCCTCGACGGGGAGGACGTCCTCGCCATGAAGTGGGGGCGGCTGCGGGCGGTCCGCTGGGCGGGCGCCTCGATCGTCTTCCAGGGCGCGATGCACTCGCTGAACGCGGTCCGCCGGATCGGCGACCAGATCGCCGAACCGCTCCTCGTCCACCGGCGGGCCACCCCCGCCGAGGCCCGCGAGCGGGTCGCCGCCCTCCTCGAACAGGTCGGCCTCCCGGCCTCCCGGGCCGCCGGCTATCCGCACGAGCTCTCCGGCGGGCAGCGGCAGCGCGTGATGATCGCGATGGCGCTCGCCTGCGAGCCGCGCCTGATCGTCGCCGACGAGCCGACCACCGCGCTCGACGTGATGATCCAGGCGCAGATCCTGCGGCTGATCGAGCGACTGGTCGCCGAGGAGTCCATCGGGCTGATGATGATCAGCCACGACCTGGCGGTCCTCGCCGACACCTGCGACCGGCTCGCCGTCATGTACGCGGGCCGGATCGTCGAGGAGGGCCCGGCCGCCGAGGTGTACAAGTGCGCCGCCCACCCCTACGGGCGGGCGCTGTCCTCGGCCTTCCCCCGGATCGGGGACCCGGCCTCGCGGCGGGCGCCGCGCGGCCTGCCCGGCGACCCGCCGGACCCGGCGGCGCTGCCGGACGGCTGCGCCTTCCACCCGCGCTGCCCGGTGGCGGTGGCGGCGTGCGCCGAGGACGACCAGGAACTGCGGACGGCCGGCGCCGGGCGCCGGGCCGCCTGCCTCCACGTGGGGACGGAGAGCGGATGACCTTGCTCACTGCCAGCGGCGTGCACGTCACCTTCCCGGGGCGGCGGGGCGCGCCGCCCGCGCGGGCGGTCGACGGGGTGGACCTGGAGATCGGGGCGGGCGAGATCGTGGCGCTGGTCGGCGAGTCCGGCTGCGGCAAGACGACGCTGGCGCGGACGCTCCTCGGTCTGGTCCGTCCGGGGGCCGGCACGGTCTCCTTCGCCGGGGAGCCCCTCGCGTACACCTCCCGGGCGCTCAAGGCCTACCGGCGGCGCGCCCAGCTCGTCCTCCAGGACCCGAGCGGCTCCCTCAACCCCCGGCACACCGTCTACGAGGCGGTCGCCGAGGGGCTGCGGATCCACGGCGTCCACCGGGACGGGGAGGCCGAGCGGGCGGCGGTCGCCGGGGCGCTGGCCCGGGCCGGGCTGCGGCCGCCCGAACGGTTCTTCCTGCGCTACCCGCACGAGCTGTCGGGCGGGCAGCGGCAGCGGGTGGTGATCGCGGGGGCGCTCGTCCTGGAGCCCGAACTCATCGTCGCGGACGAGCCGGTGGCCTCCCTGGACGCCTCCGTACGCGGCGAGATCCTGGCGCTGCTGCTCCGGCTGCGCGACGAACTCGGCCTCTCCGCGCTGGTGGTGACGCACGATCTGGGCCTGGCCTGGAACATCGCGGACCGGGTGGCGGTGATGTACCTGGGCCGGGTGGTGGAGACGGGCCCGGTCGAGTCGGTGCTGACCGCGCCCCGGCATCCGTACACCCGGGCGCTGCTGTCGGTGCTCCCGGAGTCGGAGACGCCGCCGGTGGTGCTGAGCGGGGAGCCGCCGGACCCGGCCCGGATCCCGGCCGGCTGCCGCTTCCACGCCCGCTGCCACGTGCTGGCCTCGGGCGAGGCGGCGCGGGTCGCCGACCGCTGCCGTACGGAGCCCCTCCCGGTGCTCCGGGCGGGCGGCGGGGAGCGCGGGGTGGCCTGCCACTGGGCGGGGGCGGCGGACGACGGCTGAGCCGCTCCGCCCCGGCACGGAGAACCGCCCGGCGGCCTCGGGGGCAGGAGGTCGCCGGGCGGTGGCACGGGGGGAGGGTCAGCCCGCGGGCCGCACGGCGGGGTTCGCGGGCGCGGCCGGGGCCGCCGGCTGCGCCGCCTGGCCGGGCTGGCCGGGCTGGTCGGGCTGCTTGGACTGGTCGGGCTGCTTCGGCGCGGCCTTCGGCAGGATCTCGCAGGCGCTGATCGAGGTCCGCGTCGAGACCGACTTCACCGCGCAGGTGTCCTTGCCGACGCCCGCGTCGACCATGCCCCAGTGCGGGCCGACGGTGAGGATCGCGCCGCCGGGGCCGCTGATCCTGTCGTCGCCGGGGCCCGCCTGGATGAGGCCGCCGGACTCGGGGCCGAGGGCCGCGGCCTCGATGGTGTCGCCCTCGCTGCCGCCGAGCACCCGTCCGGAGAAGTCGATCGTGCCGACCTTGATGGTGTCGGCGCCGTCGTTGCCGGTGACGATCCCGCCGCCCCGGTTGAACTTGCCGGGGGCGCCGGTCACCGAGCCGGTGGTGATCTTGTCGTCGCCGTCGTCGCCGTGCACGACGGCGCCGTGCGCGGCGCCCTCGCCCGAGACCGTGGCCACCTTGATGACGTCGTTGCCCCGGTTGCCCCGGACCATGCTGGAGGCGTTCTGCGGCACCAGGTGCTTGGCGCGGATGACGTCGTCGCCCTCGCCGCCCATCACGGCCGAGTCGATGACGAGCCCGCGCACCTCGATCATGTCGTTGCCGGCGCCGCCCCAGACGGTGACGTTCTCCAGGTCGCTGTCGCAGAAGATGTGGTCGTCGTTGGGGGTGCCGCTGACGATGTCGCCCGGCGGTGCGGCGACTCCGTTGATCCAGCACTGGTGCATCGGCACCCGGGCCTTGCCGGGGCCCGCGGCCTGGGCGGGCGCCACGGTGAACGAGGCGGCGGCCGCTCCGGCGAGCAGCGCGGCGAGGGCGGCGGAGCCGCGGAGGCGGCGGCGGGAGGGCGGTGTGGCGAGCATGCGTCTCTCCTTGGCGGGGTGGGGGGTGACCCGCCCGGGCACGGAGCCGGGCGGGTGGGGGGCGGGACGGGCGCGGGCCGTCAGGCCCGGGTGCCGGCGGCCCGGAAGCGCGGCGAGTAGCCG
>NZ_JBEZUZ010000189.1:0-5021 GCF_040636735.1 Streptomyces sp. NPDC035033
GGAGCGGCCGGAGCCCCGGTCCCGGCGGCGGATCCTGACCGCCGCCCTCGCGACCGCCGCCGTCGTGGCCGCGGCGGGCGCCGGCTACGCCTTCTGGCCGCTCGGCGGCCCGGGGACCGGCGGCGACGGCAAGACCACCGGCACCCGCGCGCCCTCCGCCTCCGCCCGGCCCGCCGGCGCCGTGCCCGCCGCCTTCCTCGGCGCCTGGGAGGGCGTCCTCCGGGGCAGCCCGGAGATGCCCCGCGAGACCGTCCGGATCGAACTCGTCCAGGGCGCGGTCGGCACCAAGACCGCCGTCTACACCCACGTCGGCGACAACCGGCTGTGCATGGGCCGCTCGCGGCTGGTCTCCGCCGACGAGGACAAGGTCGTCCTCGGCGAGTCCGACGTGACCACCAGCGTGCCCGCGCAGCGGTGCACGGCCGCCGCCCACCAGACCCTCACCCTGCGCTCCCCCGAGGTCCTCGAATGGTCCTCCGGCGCCGTGCGGGCCACCTTCCACAAGGCCCGCACCGGCTCGGAGATCCTGCCCGCGAAGTACCTGGGCCGGTGGAAGATGAAGCCCCTCGTCGAGGGCCCGGAGGCGGACCGCTACACCGACGAGGTGACGATCACCCAGGGCGCGGCCGGCTCCGCCGTCTTCCGCTCGCTGAGCTCCTACCCGCGCACGGACGACGAGGGCAACACGCTGTCGGACGCCGTCAACTGCACCTGGACGGCCATCCTGGCGAGCACCACGCCCCCGTACGTCCTCGGCCCCATGGCCCTGGAACCCGGCGCCGACCCGGAGTGCGTCCGCGACGACCCCGGCAGCTACCTGGTCCTGACGACGTACAAGGGCGAGGAACTCCTCCAGGTCTACCCGATGTACGACACCGAACCGGGCGAGTACCGCCGGGAGGACTGACGTCCCCCGGGGGTCACGCCCCGAACAGTTCCAGGGCGGCCCGCACCGAGTCGAGCAGCGGCTGCCCGAGCGCCCCGACGGTCGCCGCGATCCCGGCGATCGCGAACAGCGTCCGCCGCCGGTCCGTCCCGGCCGCGGCCTCACCGAGCCCGGCCAGCCCCGCGTCGAGGGCCTCCCGGTCGGCCTCGGGCAGCTGCCCGCGCAGCGCCGCGGCCAGGCTCCGCACGACGGCGAGCGCCTCCGCCTGTTCCGGGGTGAGCGCGGGGGCGGGGGCGTGGTTGTGGACGATGCCCGTGTTGTGCTGTCCGTCGTACATGTTCACGGTGTCGCCGCTCATCGCAGGATCCCCTTGTTCCCGGTGCCGCCGTACATGTTCACGATGTCACCGAAGTAGTAGTTGGCCGGATTGCCGATCGACAGCGACGCCACGCGCTCCTCCAGGTGCGCGTCCGTGTTCTCGATGGCCTGGGCGATCTCGCCGACGAGGCGGTGGAGCACGTCCGGAGGGCCGGTCACGAGCGCGGTGGACCGTCCGTTGGTCTCGACGGCCAGGGCGAGGTGGGAGCGCGCGATGATGACCGGTAGCACCTCGCCGAGGGTGTAGAGCAGGAAGCCGAAGAGGACGAGCACGGCGAGGCCGAGTGCCAGGCCCAGCATCCCGCTCTCCGAGGGCTCGGGTCCGTACGGGCCGGACGACGCCCCGAACCCGTCCGCCAGATCGCCGACCAGGGTGACGAGGAGGTACCCCACGAGGATCTGGGCGAGGCGCTTGCCGAGGCGCAACACGGCCTCGGCGCGCCGGGGCCGGAGGATGAAGGTGTAGACGCGGACGATGTTCTCCAGCGGATAGGCCGCGCCCTCGACCCAGAGCACCCTCCGGTCCACGCGCAGCTGGAGCGGACTGCTGCCCTGGAGGCGAACGGGTCCGGGATTCCCCGGCGGCACGGGCTTCCCCGGCGGTGTGGGCTTCCCCGGCGGTGTGGGCTTCCCCGGTGGTGTGGGCTTCCCCGGTGGTACGGCCGGTGGCGGTGGGACGTTCTGGGCCATGGTTCCCCCTGTGACACATGGGCGTGCGAACGTGCAGGGAGACTCATTAGGGGGTCAACTCCCCTGAAAAACAAGGCCTGTTCAAGACTCGGGGGATGTCCGGGACGCACGGAGGGCCCGCGCCCGGCCGAACCGGGTGCGGGCCCTCCACGGGTGCGCGGGTCCTACAGGAAGGAGTTGATCTCGATGGTCTCGGTGCGGCCGGGGCCGACGCCGATGGCGGAGATCGGGGCGCCGGACATCTCCTCCAGCGCCTTCACGTAGTTCTGCGCGTTCTTCGGGAGGTCCGCGAAGGTCTTGGCCTTCGTGATGTCCTCCGACCAGCCGGGCAGGGTCTCGTAGATCGGCTTCGCGTGGTGGAAGTCGGTCTGCGAGTAGGGGAGTTCCTCGACGCGCTTGCCGTCGATCTCGTACGCGACGCAGACCGGGATCTCCTCCCAGCCGGTCAGCACGTCCAGCTTGGTGAGGAAGAAGTCGGTCAGGCCGTTGACGCGGGTGGCGTAGCGGGCGATGACCGCGTCGAACCAGCCGCAGCGGCGGTCGCGGCCGGTGGTGACGCCCCGCTCGCCGCCGATGCGGCGCAGCGCCTCGCCGTCCTCGTCGAAGAGCTCGGTCGGGAACGGGCCGGCGCCGACGCGGGTGGTGTACGCCTTGAGGATGCCGATGACCCGGTTGATCTTCGTCGGGCCGACGCCGGCGCCGGTGCAGGCACCGCCGGCGGTCGGGTTCGAGGAGGTGACGAAGGGGTACGTGCCGTGGTCCACGTCCAGGAGGGTGCCCTGGCCGCCCTCGAAGAGGACGACCTTGCCCTCGTCGATGGCGTTGTTGAGGATCAGGGTGGTGTCGGCGACGTACGGCTTGATCTGGTCCGCGTACTGGAGCATCTCCTCGACGATCCGGCCGGACTCGATGGCGCGCCGGTTGAAGACCTTGGCGAGGAGCTGGTTCTTCTGCTCCAGGGCCGCCTCGACCTTCTGGGTGAGGATCGACTCGTCGTACAGGTCCTGGACCCGGATGCCGACGCGGTTGATCTTGTCGGCGTAGGTGGGGCCGATGCCGCGGCCGGTGGTGCCGATCTTGCGCTTGCCGAGGAACCGTTCCGTCACCTTGTCGAGGGTGACGTTGTACGGGGTGATCAGGTGCGCGTTGCCGCTGATCAGCAGCTTGGACGTGTCGACGCCACGCTCGTTCAGTCCGCTCAGCTCGGAGAGCAGGACCGCCGGGTCGACGACGACACCGTTTCCGATCACCGGGGTGCACCCCGGGGAGAGGATTCCGGAGGGGAGGAGGTGGAGCGCGTACTTCTGGTCGCCGACGACGACCGTGTGGCCGGCGTTGTTGCCGCCCTGGTAGCGCACCACGTAATCCACGGATCCACCGAGGAGGTCGGTGGCCTTCCCCTTGCCCTCGTCACCCCACTGAGCACCGAGCAGCACAAGTGCGGGCACAGGCGTACACCCCTTCCGGGTGGGGCATGTCCAAGGTCAGGGGGCGTACGCCGCCTCACCGGTGTGCCCCGGAATAGACGAAGCCCCTGGCGCAATAGCGCAAGGGGCTCTTGCACAAAGATGCTACCCGAGGAAGGACCGAGGTGTCGGATCACGACCAGCTGCTGGTCATCGTCGACCCGGTCGCCCGCCGAAGTGACGGCGAGTCCGTACGGATCGCGAAGGATGTTCTGTCCGCGGGCGCGGAAGCGAAGATCTGCCTGCCGGACTCCCCCGAGGAATTCTCCCGGGCCCTGTCCCGGCGCGGCTCCCGGCGTCCCGTCGTGCTCGGCGACGACCTGGCGCTGCTGCGCGCGGTGGCCCTGCTGCGGCGGGACCGGGCGCCGCTCGCCCTGGTGCCGATCGGTCCGCCGGGCGCCCTGGAGGTCGCGCACGGCCTCGGCGTGCCGCGCTCCGCGGTGGCCGCCGCGCGGACGGTGCTGGACGGGGCGGTGCGCAGCCTGGACCTGCTGGTGGACGACAGCGACGGGGTGGTCCTGGGCGACCTGCGGGTGCCCGCCGCGCCGGTCCCGGCCGCCGGGTCGGCCCCCTCCGTCTGGGGGACCTGCCGCTCCCTGGTCCGCACCCTGGTGCGGCCGGCGCCGGTGGCGTCCTCCGTCCGGACGCACCGGCTGCGGGTGGAGGCGGACGGGGTGCTGCTTGCCGACGTGGACGCGCCGGTGGCGGGGGTGACGGCCCGCCCGGCGGACGGCGGCGGCGGTACGGCGGAGGTGGCCGTGCACCCGGCCGCGGCGGGCGCGCCCCTGCTGCGGGCCGCCGGGGTCCTCACCGTCTCGGGCCCCGACTTCCGCTACCGCGCCGACGGCCGCGTCACGGGCCCGGTCCGCCGCCGCACCTGGACGGTCCGCGCGGACGGCTGGGCCCTGACCCTCCCCCGGGAGCCGGTGCCGCCGGTCTGACCTGCGCTTCCGGTCCCCCGGCCCTGTACCCGCCCGGGTCCGGCGGATACCTTCCCCGCAGGGAAGTGACCATCGCGACCAGGGGGGCTGGTGTGACGCGGGCTCTGGATCTGCCGGGGACGGCGGAGGAACTGAAGAGGTACCGGCGCGGGGGCGTGGTGATGACGGGGGCGGGCGCCGTCCTCGCGGCCCTCTCCTCCGTCGGCTTCGCCGTGTTCCCCGAGGACCCGCCGTGGGCGGAGGACCTGGCCGGCTTCCTCCTCCTCGGCGGGGTGACGGCCTTCGTCTTCGGCCTGGTCCGGTTCCCCTACGCCCGCCGGTTCCGCCGGATCCTCTCGGCCGGCCCCTGGTCGGCGCATCCCGCCGCGGCCGTGGTCCGCGCCTGGAGCGGTGAGGCCGTCGTCCTGGCGGCGGTGGACGGCACGGGCGTGTGGCCGCTGCGGGTGATCGCGAGCCGGGCGCGCTGGCAGGAGGTCCGGCCGGTCCCGGTGGGGGTGCTGTGGTGGTGCGGCGACCCCCGGAAGGGCGGGGTGCTCGCGGCGCCCGGCGGCGGTCCGCTCTTCCGGGCCGCGCGCGAGCCCGGACGCGACCGCCGAGGCGAGGGTGCAGCCCGTCCCGTGGGTGTGCCGGTTGTCGTGGCGGGGGGCGCGCAGCCAGTGC
>NZ_JBEZUZ010000190.1:0-5015 GCF_040636735.1 Streptomyces sp. NPDC035033
TCGTCGACCTCCGGGCGCGGCACGCTGGTGTCGCTTTGCAGGCCGAGGAGGATGTCACGGCCCTTCTCCGGGGGGACCTCGTAGATCCGCGGGTGAGGGTCGGTCGCCTCGCACAGCTCCTTCGCGGCCGGCTCGAGGTAAGGCGTGATCGGAGGAGGGAGCTCAGTCATGTCGACTCCGTCGTCACGGGCACACGGGTGCCCTGTTCCCGCGGCCTGTGACCGGCCGCGCATGGCGATCCCCCACCCGGGCTTCCGTGCCCGGCTCCATCGTTCGCGCCCCCTTCGGCCCCCGCAACCCGGCCGCGAGCCCTGCGCGAGCGCTCGGCTTCCCGGACCGGTGGGCCGTCACGGAACGGAGCATTTCGTACGAGGCGAAGGGCGCCCGTCAGGCGTCCGGGAACCGCGCGAACCCGAAAGCGTCGTCGACGAGAGCGGTCGGGGCCGCCCCGAGTCGTGGTCGGACTCGTCGAGGAACGCACCGCCTCCCGCGTCCGCCGCTTCACCGTGCGAGGCCGCCGCACGTCGGCGTTCCTCGTCTCCGGCGCCGAAGTCCTCCTCCTGTCACGGGACTTACCGTCACTCGACGACGTCATCGCCCACAACGGCCGGTTCCCCGCCCTCAGCCGCTTCCTCTCCCTCCCTCTCCCTCTCCCTCCCCTCGGCCCTCGCCGACGCCCTCACGCGCCTCCCGGCGGGCGACAAGGTCGCCGACGTCCTGAGGGCCTCACCGGCGAACTCATCGTGTGGGCAGGCCACCCCATCGCCACCCGCTCCGAGGGCACACCCGGCGTTGTCGGCCCGGTCGCGGCCTTCGGGCCCGACGCGCTCCGGCAGGGCTGTGACGGCCCCGGACTCGTCGCCGTCCGAGCCGCCGCGCGGTGCGGCGCGCGGCGGCCTTTCGCATGAGCCGTGTCGCCGCGCGCAACAGGGACCCGCACGTGCCGGGTTGCACGGGCGCGGCAGGCGGGGATCATGGAGGAGAAAGGGACACGCACGCGGCGCCCCCGGTCGCGCGACCCCGCGGCCGCCCAGTGGGCCGGCCGCCTCGTTCGTACCCGACCCGCACGCCCGGGCCCGGGCCGACCTCGACGAGGAGCGGACGGAAGCGGACTCCGAGCGAGAGGAGCGACCCCATGGGCGGCTTGTCACCGGGGTTCCACGGGAAGGCCCGTGCATTCGAAGGACGGCTCCCGCCCGGCCAGTACCCGACGGAGTCGTTCCCCGTCCTGTCCGCCGGACCCACTCCCCGCATTCCCACCGACCGGTGGTCGTTCACCGTGACCACCGAGCTGGGAGAAACACGGACCTGGACGTGGGACCAGATGATGGCCCTGCCCCAGGAAGAGCCCACCGTCGACATCCACTGCGTGACCCGGTGGTCGAAGTTCGACACCCGCTGGCGCGGTGTCTCCCTCGACGTCCTGCTCGGCGGGGTCGAGACCGCCGCCGGCTTCGTCGTCGCCGAGTCCTTCGACGGCTACACCGCCAACCTGCCGCTGGAGGACGTCACCGGCGGCAAGGCATGGCTGGCGCACACCTACGACGGCTACGCGCTCTCCCCGGACCACGGCGGCCCGGCCCGCCTCCTCGTCCCGCACCTCTACTTCTGGAAGTCGGCCAAGTGGGTCAAGGGCCTCATTCTCACCTCGGACAACGAGCCGGGCTTCTGGGAGTCGGCCGGCTACCACGACTACGGCGACCCCTGGCGCGAGCAGCGCTACCGGAGCGACTGATGCACGGCTGGCGACGGGCCCGCCTGACGGAGCGGGAGAAACAGACGGCGACCGGCCGCACCCTGAAGTTCGAGGTCGCGCGGTGGCCGGGACACCTCCCGGGCCAGCACGTCGACGTACGGCTGACGGCGGAGGACGGCTACCAGGCGGTGCGCAGCTACTCGCTGGCCGCCCCCGCCGACGCCGACAGCATCGAGCTGGGCGTCCAGGCCGCCGCCGGGGGCGAGGTCTCCCCGTACCTGGCCGACGACCTCCCGGTCGGCGCCGAGGTCGAGGTCAAGGGCCCCCTCGGCGGCTGGTTCGTCTGGACGCCGGAGGAACCCGGTCCGCTCCTGCTGATAGCCGGCGGCTCCGGCATCGTGCCGCTGATGGCGATGCTGCGCGCACGGACCGCGTCGCCGTCGGACGCGCCCTGCACCCTCCTCTACTCCGTCCGGAGCCCCGACGACGTCTGGTACGCCCCCGAACTCGACGCCCCCGCCCCCCACGTCCGCGTCCGGCGCCTCTACACCCGCCTGGCGCCGGACGGCTCCGGGCGCCCCGCCGGCCGCATGACCACGTACGACCTGCCGGGCCCGCCCCCCGCCGGGGAAGGCCGCTGCTACGTCTGCGGCCCGACCGGATTCGTCGAGCACGCCACCGGCCTCCTCCTGACCACCGGGTACCCGTCCCACCAGATCCGTACCGAACGCTTCGGCTGACACCCCGCGCCGCACGGTGAGGAACCCCGCCATGAACGAGCATCCCCTGTACCTCGACGGCAACGCCCTGGCCGGACCGCTCGGGGAAGTCTTCGCGACGGACCCGACCACCGCCTGGCGGCTGTGCCCCGGATGCCGCCTGCCCGCCACCATGGCCCAGCTGCACGTCTACGGTCCCGAACCCGGCCTGACCGCCCGCTGCCCCGGCTGCGCGGCCATCGCCCTGCGGGTCGTCACCCAGCCCGAGCACCTCTGGCTCCAACTGGGCAGCGGCGCGGGCGCCTTCCGCTTCACCCGCCCCCACGTCACTCCATGACCGTGTGGAACGAGGGGAGTCGGACATGACCGGGCCCGAGGCATGGGGCGACGACGTCTACCAGCCGGACGGAAGCGAGGTCCAGGACGACGCGGGCGTCCTGGACCACGAGGACACCCTCGACGGGCCCGGGGGAGACCCGCTCGACGAGGGGTACTCACCGCCCGAGCGCCCCCTGGGCGTCGAGCACACGGGGGTCACCGCGGCCGAGCGGGTGCGCGGGGAGTCCCTCGACGAGCGCCTCGCGGAGGAAGAGCCCGACCTCGCCGTCCCCGACGGCGACGGGATCGGCGACGCGACGGACACCGACGGCGAACTCCTCGACGACCAGGTCGGCACCGGACGCGCCGGCCGCCTCGTCTCCGAGGACCAGGGCACCGGCCCCGTCACGTCGCGACTGAACGCCCACGACCTCGGCGTCGACGGCGGCGCGGCCTCCGCCGAGGAGGCCGCGATGCACATCGTCGACGAGGAGTGAGGGACCGGGCCCGCCCGGTCGGGCGTCCTTCAGGAGCCGCGAGGCCGGCCGTCGAAGCCCCCGGGGCCGCCGACGGCCAGGAGCGCGGCGCCGATGTCCGCCGCCGCCCGCGGATCGGACAGCAGCCGCCCGGTGAGCTCCTCGACGCGCCGGAGCCGGTAGCGGACGGTGTTGGGGTGGACGAACAGACTGCGGGCCGCCTCGCCGGCCGAGCCGCCGGAGGCGAACCAGTGCTCCAGGGTCCGCAGGAGACGGGACCGCTCCGCGGCCGGCAGGTCGAGCACCGGCCGGAGGGTCACCTCCACCAGATGGGCGGCCTCGGCGGGCGCCGCGGCGACGACCATCGCCAGCGGATTGTCGTCGAACCGCGCCACCCCGGGCCCGGCGCCCGGCAGCCGGGACAGCGCCAGCCGGGCGAACCGCAGGGCCTGCGGGGCGTCCCGCAGCGAGTCGAAGCACGGACTGAACCCCACACGGGCACGACTGCGCCGCAGCACGCGCAGGCAGGCGGTCTCCGCGGCCGCGCCGGGCAGCGCGATCAGGGCCAGCTGCTGGTCCGGCAACAGCCGCCAGGCCGAGGGGAGTTCCGCCCGGCGCAGGGCCGTCTCCACGCCCGCGAGCGGCTCCTCGCCCGGCGCGGCGGCCTCCGCGACGGCGATCGCGTACGGGCCCTGCTCGGGCAGGCCCAGTTCACGGGCGGCCTCCCACAGCGTGCCGCCGGTGATGGTGCCGGTGAACAGCGCCTCCACCAGGGCCGACCGCCGGGCCTGCCCCCGCGAGGTCAGCTCGGCGGCCGTCTCCCGGTAGGAGACCGCCACGGCCTCCGCGTACAGGCCGGACAGCGCCCAGAACTCGGCGGACTGCGCCACCAGGAGCCCGTCGGTGACCTCGGGGCGGCTGCGCGCCTCGGCGAGGATCTCGGTCCACAACAGCTCCGAACCGATCCGGTACGCGTGCAGCGTGTCCGCCAGCGGAACGCCCTGCTCGGCGCGGACCCGGCCGGTGTCGTGGGCCGAACTCGCGTCCGGAGCGCCCCCGTTGAGCAGATGGCTCAGGATGAGGTTCGCGTTGGCGGCGCAGGACCGGCGCAGCGACTCCAGGGGGATCAGCGCCTCGTCCTGGTACGCGTCGACCTCCGCGCGGATGCGCAGGGCCATCTTCTCGGCCAGTTCGGGGAGCGTCGAAAGAAGCGCGGCGGCCACACCCGAAAGGTTCATGTCCACAGCATATCGACCCCGTTTTGTTCTCGCGGACAATCCGCTGTCCCGAGCGTTGTCCCGCCGCCCATAGGGCGAACCCCGTGAGGGGCTGCAATATGTCGGCGATGTAAACATCTGGTGATTCCGTGTAACGGAGGCGGGTCATGGCCAATCTGGCAGGGTTCCTCGTGGAGACGGCGCGGCGGCAGCCCGAGCGCCCCGCGCTGCGTCTGGGGGAGCGGGTGATCAGCTACGCGGAGCTGGACGAGCACAGTGCGCGGGCCGCCGCCCTGCTCCGGTCCGAGGGTGTCGAGCCGGGGGACCGGGTCGCCCTGATGCTGCCGAACGTCCCCGAGTTCGTCGTGCTGTACTACGGCATCCTCCGGGCCGGAGCGGTCGTCGTGCCGATGAACCCGCTCCTGAAGACCCGCGAGACGGAGTTCCATCTCGCCGACTCCGGCGCGGTGCGGCTCTTCGAGTGGCACCAGGCGCCGGGCGAGGGAGCCCAGGGTGCGGAGGCCGCGGGGGTGCGGCACACGGCCGTCGAGCCCGCGGCGTTCGCCGCCGCCCTGGCCGGGCACGAGCC
>NZ_JBEZUZ010000191.1:0-4688 GCF_040636735.1 Streptomyces sp. NPDC035033
CTCCCGCGCGCCCGTCCGCGACGCCCTGGCCCGGCTCACCGTCGAGGGCCTCGTCGAGACCAAGCCGCAGAGCTACACCCGGGTCACCCGTCCGGTCACCCGGATCGTCCGCGACGCCGCCTCCGTGGTGCGGGTGATGCACGAACTCGCCGCCCGCACCGCCGTGCCGCTGCTCGGCCCCGAGGCGATCCGCACCATGCGCGAGGCCAACGAGCGCTTCGCCGCCGCCGTCCGCGCCTCCGACGTCGAGGCGGCCCTCGCCGCCGACGACGAGCTGCACCAGGTCCTCGTCGGCGCCAGCGGCAACCACGCGGCCGCCGCCACCATCGACCGCTACACCCCGCTGATCCGCCGCGTCGAGCGCCGGCTCTTCGGGGACGCCGGCAGCTGCGGCTCCGCCGAGCTCCACGCCCGCCTCATCGACGCCTGCGCCGCCGGGGACGCGGAGGAGGCCGTCCGGATCACCAGCGAGATCTGGGCCGCCCTGGAGCAGCTCGCCGACGACGCCACCGAGGTCGCCGAGGTCACGGGCATCCCCGCGCCCCCGGCGCCCTGACCCCGGAGCCGTACCCCCCGTCCGCCCCACCCCAGGGAGAGCCGCCCGTGCCGATCGACGACTTCGACCGCTATCCGCTCCTCTTCGGGCCCTCGCCGGTCCACCCCCTCGAACGGCTCGGGCACCACCTCGGCGGCGCGGCCCTGTGGGCCAAGCGCGAGGACTGCAACTCCGGCGTCGCGTACGGCGGGAACAAGACCCGCAAGCTGGAGTACCTGGTCGCCGACGCCCTCGCGCGGGGCTGTGACACCCTCGTCTCCATCGGCGGGGTGCAGTCCAACCACACCCGCCAGGTGGCCGCCGTCGCCGCCCGCGCCGGGCTGAAGTGCGTGCTGGTGCAGGAGAGCTGGGTCGAGTGGCCCGACGCCGTCTACGACAAGGTCGGCAACATCCTCATCAGCCGGCTCGCCGGCGCCGACGTGCGGCTGGTGCGGGCCGGCTTCGGGATCGGCTTCAAGGAGAGCTGGGAGCAGGCGCTGCGCGAGGTCGAGGAGGGCGGCGGGAAGCCGTACGCGATCCCGGCCGGCGCCTCCGACCACCCGCTCGGCGGCCTCGGCTTCGCCAACTGGGCCCACGAGGTGGCCGAACAGGAGCGGGAGCTCGGCGTCTTCTTCGACACGGTGGTGGTCTGCTCGGTGACCGGCTCCACCCAGGCCGGCATGGTCGCCGGCTTCGCCGCGCTCGCCGAGGAGGGCGGCCGGCCGCGCCGGATCATCGGGATCGACGCCTCCGCGAAGCCCGCCGAGACCCACGACCAGATCACCCGGATCGCCCGGGACACCGCCGCCCTCATCGGCGTCGAGCGCGAACTCACCGGCGCCGACGTGGAGCTGGACGAGCGCTACCACGCCGGCGTCTACGGCGTCCCGGACGAGGCCACCCTCGACGCGATGCGGCTCGCCGCCCGCACCGAGGGCATGGTCACCGACCCCGTCTACGAGGGGAAGTCGATGGCCGGGCTGATCGACCTGGTGGACCGGGGCGAGATCGGCCGGGACTCGACCGTGCTCTACGCCCACCTCGGCGGCCAGCCCGCCCTCAACGCCTACAGCGCGCTGTTCTCGTAGTCCTCCGGGAACGCGCGGGGCCGGCCGCTCAGAGCGCCTGGGCGGCCAGCTTCACCATGCCCCGGACCGTCCGGGACTTCACGAACTCGCCCATCGCGGTCATCTCCCACTCGCCGGAGAACTGCTTGATGAGCTTGGCCATCATCACGCCGGTCTGCGGCTCGGCGGTGGTCAGGTCGAAGCGGACCAGCTCCTCGCCGGTCGCCGCGTCCATCAGCCGGCAGTACGCCTTGGCGACCTCGGTGAACTTCTGCCCGGAGAAGGAGTTCACGGTGAAGACCAGGCCGGTGGCGTCGGCCGGCAGCCGGCCGAGGTCGACGGTGATGACCTCGTCGTCGCCCGCGCCCTCGCCGGTGAGGTTGTCGCCCGAGTGCCGGACCGCCCCGCCGAGGATGGTCAGCTTGCCGAAGTAGCAGCTGTCCAGGTGGTTGCGCTGGGGGCCGTACGCGATGACCGAGGCGTCCAGGTCGATGTCCTTGCCCCGGTACGCGGGCTCCCAGCCGAGGCCCATCTTCACCTGGGAGAGCAGCGGACGGCCGCCCTTGACCAGCGACACCGTCTGGTTCTTCTGGAGGCTGACCCGGCCCTTGTCCAGGTTGATCTTGCCCGTGGGAGCCGGGGCCGGGGCCGCGGGTGCGGGCGGCACGGGGGCGGCGGCGGGGGCAGGGGTGCCGAAGGCGAACCGGGGGTCGTTCGGGCCGGGCGGCGTCACCAGCGTGGGCGGCGAGGCCGGCATCGGCGGGGCGGGCGGCGCGGCCTGGGGAGCGGCGGCGGCCGGCTCCTCGTCCACGGAGACGCCGAAGTCGGTGGCGATGCCGGCCAGGCCGTTCGCGTATCCCTGGCCGACGGCGCGGACCTTCCACGCGCCGTTGCGCAGGTAGATCTCGACGACCACCAGGGCCGTCTCGGTGGCTAGCTGCGGCGGGGTGAAGGTGGCGATGACCGCGCCGCTGTCGGCGTCGCGGACGGTCGCGGTGGGCTCGATGCCCTGGAAGGTCTGGCCTGCGGCGTCCGGACTGGCCGTGACCACGATCCTCTCGATGCCGGCGGGCAGGCCGCCGGTGTCCACCAGGATCGCGTCGGGCGCGGCGCCGCCGCCGGAGCGGTAGGTGACGCCGGGGCCCGCGGGCTGGTTGTAGAAGATGAAGTCGTCGTCCGAGCGCACCTTGCCGTTGGCGCCGAGCAGCAGGCCCGAGACGTCGAGCCGCACGGGGGCGGCGACGTCCACCGCCACGCGGGCGGCGGTGAGCGGGAGGTTCGAGCCGGGGGTCATTGCGGTCATGCCAGGCTCAACGATCCGGGCCGCTTTGCCGTTCCCTTACCCTCGGCGGGTTGCGCCACCCCGGTGACGGGGGTGGTTCCGCGCCTGCCGCTCGTTGCCGAAGCGGTACGACCCCGTCCAGCGGGCCATCAGCAGCTGGACGTCGCAGGACGCGGCCTCCGCCAGGAACTTCGCGGCCCGGGCGCCGCGCAGCACGCCGGCGGGGCGGCCGTGGTGGGTGAGGACGACGGAACCGTCCTTGCGCTCTTCGTACGCGAATCCCTGGGGGCGTGGCATGCGGGGCATCCTGCCCGTTCCGGACGGGTCCGTCATATGAATTATCTTTCGCACCGTGGGTGCTGTGGGTGGGAGCTCTTTTACGACCGGGGACGTCGACGAGGCGCGCGAGGAACTCGACGCGCGCTACTACGCGAGCCGGATGGACGTCGTCGACCCGCACCGGACCTTCGCGGCCCGGTTCGACATCGTCGAGCTCGGACCGCTGGTCATCGGCGACCTCAGCTGCGGGGCCGACGTCCGGATGAGCTTCGGCGAGCTGGGCGCGTACCACCTCAACGCCCCGCTCAGCGGCACCATGGAGATGCGCCAGGGCCGCGGCCCCACCGTGTACGCCTCCGCGCGCGAGGCGCTGCTCCTCGACCCGGCCGGGGACACCTTCCTCGACCGCTGGAGCGGCGACGGGCGGATCCTCTCGGTCAAGGTCGGCGCCGACGAGCTGCGCGACCGCCTGGAGAGCCTCCTGGGCCGCCCGCCGCACGGCGGCCTCGCCTTCCGGCCCCGCCTCGACATCTCGCGCGGCCCCGGCCTCAGCTGGGTGCGGTTCGCCCGCCGGGTCGCCGCGGAGGCGCTCGCCGGCGACGGCCTCGCCCACCACGAACTGGTCGCCCGCCCCTTGCAGGAGGCGCTGCTCAACGGCCTGCTGCTGGCGGCCGAGCACCCCTGGCGGGACGAGCTCGCCCACCCGGGCGGTCCGCGCCGCCCGGCGCCGGTGAAGCGGGCCATGGACGCGGTGCGGGAGCGCCCCGAGCACCCCTTCACCACCTCCGAACTCGCCGCCCACGCGCGGGTGAGCGTGCGCCGGCTCCAGGAGTCCTTCCGCGAGTACGTCGGCATGTCGCCGATGGCGTACGTCCGGGAGGTCCGGCTCGACCGGGTGCGGGAGGAGCTGCGGGCGGCCGAGCCGGACCAGGTGAGCGTGAGCGAGGTCGCCTGGCGCTGGGGCTTCGCCCACCAGGGCCGTTTCGCCGCCCGCTACCGGGAGAGGTTCGGCGAGTCGCCGTCCCGGACCCTGCGCACCGCGCCCTGAGCCCGCCCCCCGGGGGCTCCCGGGGCCTTCCGTGGAGCTCCTGCGGATCTTCCGGGGATCTTCCGGGGGCCTTCCGCGCGCCCCCGTGCGATCCCGCGCTCCTGCCGGTCGCGCATTCCGGACAGAGGCCGCGTTCCGCGGCTCGCGGTGATCTTGGCGGCCGCCTACGGTGGTCGCGTCCGGCGCTGCCAGCGCGCGCCGTCGAACCGGGCCCGGCCGGATCCCCCGTATCACCGGCCGGGCCCGCGGACGTCCGCTCCGTCCCCGCGGCGGCGCCGGTCACGCGGGTGAGGGGGGCGGTGCGCGCGGGGCTTCCCGTCAGGGGGCCGGGTGCGGCCAGCGGGGGGCCTCGGCGGTGAAACCGCCGCCCAGGTAGAGGTCGTCCGGGCTGCCCTCCGGGGGCAGGCCCTGAGCGGCGATCAGCTTCTCCGCGTACACCTCCGAGTCGTCCTCCGGCGCGTAGCCGAGCGCGCGGGC
>NZ_JBEZUZ010000192.1:0-4541 GCF_040636735.1 Streptomyces sp. NPDC035033
GGGACCTCTCGGTCCCGGCGGCCCTCGTGTCCGTGCGGGCGGACCTCAGCCCTTGGCGGCCGACCCCGCGCCGTTCCCGGCCCCGTTCTCCACGTCCTCGCCCTCGGCGCCGTCGTCCTCCACGGCGTCCTCCGCGGAGCCCTCGGCGTCCTCGGCGTCCTCGGCGTCCGCGGCCTTCCCGGCGTTCTGGGCGCGCGGCTCCACGATCTCCTCGCGGCCCGGGCGCGTCCGCGCCGAGAGGACCATGTAGAGGACGGCGAGCAGGAAGACGACGATCGCGGTCCACACGTTGAGCCGCAGGCCCAGGATGTGGTGGGCCTCGTCGACGCGCATGTACTCGATCCAGCCGCGTCCGGCGCAGTAGGCGGCCACGTACAGGGCGAAGGCGCGGCCGTGGCCGAGCCGGAAGCGGCGGTCGGCCCAGATGACCAGCAGGGCCACGCCGACGCACCAGAGCGACTCGTAGAGGAAGGTCGGGTGGTAGAGCCCGGCCTCGCGGTTGGCGCTCTCGGTGATCTTCAGCGCCCACGGCAGGTCGGTCGGCCTGCCGTACAGCTCCTGGTTGAACCAGTTGCCCCAGCGGCCGACGGCCTGGGCGAGGGCGATGCCGGGGGCGATGGCGTCCGCGTACGCGGGGAGCGGGATGCCCCGGCGGCGGCAGCCGATCCAGGCGCCGACGGCGCCGAAGGCGATGGCGCCCCAGATGCCGAGGCCGCCCTCCCAGATCTTGAAGGCGTCGACCCAGTTCTCACCCTCGCTGAAGTACAGCTGGTAGTCGGTGATCACGTGGTAGAGGCGTCCCCCGACGAGGCCGAAGGGCACCGCCCAGACGGCGATGTCGGCCACGGTGCCGGCGGTGCCGCCCCGGGCGATCCAGCGCTTGTTGCCGAGCCAGACGGCGACGAAGACACCGAGGATGATGCAGAAGGCGTAGCCGCGCAGCGGGATCGGTCCGAGGTGGAGGACACCGGTCGACGGGCTGGGAATGTAGGCAAGGTCCATGGCAGGTCCGACGCTACCCTGCCGGGCGGGCGGACCGGCAGCCCGCCCGGCAACGTCTGGATAACTAACCCGCCGGCGCTAGCCCGCCGAAGGGGTGGCCGTGCCGGGCTTCTTGCCCTTGTTGGCCTCGGCGACCCACTTCTTCAGGTTCTCCGGCGAGATCTGCTCGCCGCCCTTGGTCGGGAAGATCGATTCTCCGTTGAGCAGCACGGAGGGGGTGCCTCGGAAGCCGCCGTTCTGGAAGGCCTCGTTCGACTTCTCGACCCAGCTGTCGTGGGTGCCGTCCTGGACGCAGGAGCGGAACGACGGCGTGTCCAGGCCGGGGACCTTGGCGGCCAGCTCGATCAGCTTGTCGTTCTTGCCGAAGGCGTCGTCGGTCTCCTGCGGCTGGTTGATGTACAGCGTGTCGTGGTACGCGGTGAACTTGCCGGCGTCCTGGGCGCAGGCCGCCGCGTTCGCCGCGCGGAGCGAGCCGCTGCCGCCCATGTTGCCGTCGATGAGGGTGGCGAGGTGGTACTCGGTCTTGAGCGCGCCGCCGGCCTCCAGCTCGTGGATGGCGTCCCGCATGACGTTCTCGAACTGGGCACAGGCGGGGCAGCGGAAGTCCTCCCAGATCTGGAGGGTGGAGGGGGCGTCCGCCCTGCCGGTGGGGATGGCCGGCTTGTCGCCCTCGATCGCGCCGGTGGGGGCGACGACGGGGCCGGCCTTGCCGGAGTCGCTGTCCTTGTCGCCGCTCGCGGCGATCACGCCGACGACGGCGGCGAGGCCGAGGACGCCGACCACTCCCGCCGTCACGATCAGGACCCGCCGCTGCTTCTCGCGGGCCTTCTCGCGCTCGCGCTGCTGCTGGAGGCGCTCCCGCGCGCTCTTGTTACTACCGTCACGGTTCTTCTCGCTCACGCCCACAGCAACGAACCGGGGAGGCGCGTCCGCGCCTCCCCGGTCCGATGTCCACCCGAACGGACTACGTCCGGTCAGCCGGTGCGGCGCACGCCCTCGGCGAGTTCGGCCGCCAGTTCCTTTACGGCGGCGAGTCCGGCGGCCTCGTCGCCGTCGGCGTCGAGGATCCGCTGGACGAAGGCCGAGCCGACGATGACGCCGTCGGCGAAGGCGGCGACCTCGCGGGCCTGGACGGCGTTGGAGACGCCGAGGCCGACGCAGACCGGGATCTTCGAGGTGACGCGGGTGCGGCGGACCAGGTCGGCGGCCTGCTCGCCGACGGACTCCCGGGTGCCGGTGACGCCCATCAGGGAGGCCGCGTAGACGAAGCCGGAGCCGGCCGCGGTGATGGTGGCGAGCCGCTCGTCCTTGCTGCTGGGGGCGACGACGAAGACGGTGGCGAGGCCGTGCCGCTCCGCGTGCTCCCGCCACAGGGCGGACTCCTGGACCGGCAGGTCGGGCAGGATGCACCCGGCGCCGCCGGCCGCCGCCAGCTCCTCGGTGAAGCGCTCGACGCCGTACCGGTCGATCGGGTTCCAGTAGGTCATCACGAGGACCGGCTTGCCGGTGGCCTCGTGGGCCTCCTTCACCGTCCGCATGACGTCGGCGATCCGCACGCCGCCGCGCAGGGCGATGTCGTCGGCGGTCTGGATGACGGGGCCGTCCAGGACCGGGTCGCTGTGCGGGAGGCCGACCTCGACGATGTCGGCGCCGCCGTCGAAGACGGCCTTGATCGCCTTGATGCCGCCGTCGACGGTCGGGAAGCCGGCCGGGAGGTACGCGATGAGCGCGGCCCGCTCCTCGGACCTGGCGCGCTCCAGGGTGTCGGCGAGCAGCTGGATGTTCCCGGTCACTTGGCGTCCCCCTCGATCTCGGCGGTGCCGGCCCGGTCGGCGGCCACCTCGGCGTCCGTGTCGTACAGGCCGAAGTAGCGGGCGGCCGTGTCCATGTCCTTGTCGCCGCGGCCGGAGAGGTTGACGACGAGGAGCGCGTCCCTGCCGAGCTCCTTGCCGACCTCCAGGGCCCCGGCGAGCGCGTGCGCCGACTCGATGGCCGGGATGATGCCCTCGGTGCGGGAGAGCAGCCGCAGCGCCTGCATGGCGGCGTCGTCGGTGACGGCCCGGTACTCGCCCCGGCCGCTGTCCTTGAGGTAGGCGTGCTCGGGGCCGATGCCGGGGTAGTCGAGGCCCGCGGAGATCGAGTACGGCTCGGTGATCTGGCCCTCGTCGTCCTGGAGGACGTACGACCGGGAGCCGTGCAGGATGCCGGGCTCGCCGGCGGTGAGGGTGGCCGCGTGCTCGCCGGTCTCGACGCCGTGGCCGGCCGGCTCGCAGCCGATGAGCCGGACGCCGGCGTCGGGCAGGAAGGCGTGGAAGAGGCCGATGGCGTTGGAGCCGCCGCCGACGCAGGCGATGGCCGCGTCGGGGAGGCGTCCGGCCCGCTCCAGGAGCTGGCGGCGGGCCTCGACGCCGATGACCCGGTGGAAGTCGCGGACCATCGCCGGGAAGGGGTGCGGTCCGGCGACGGTGCCGAAGAGGTAGTGCGTCCGGTCGACGTTGGCGACCCAGTCGCGGAACGCCTCGTTGATGGCGTCCTTGAGGGTGCGGCTGCCGGACTTCACGGCGACGACCTCGGCGCCGAGCATCCGCATCCGGGCCACGTTCAGGGCCTGCCGCTGGGTGTCGATCTCGCCCATGTAGATGGTGCAGTCGAGGCCGAAGAGGGCGCAGGCGGTGGCGGTGGCGACGCCGTGCTGGCCGGCGCCGGTCTCGGCGATGACGCGGGTCTTGCCCATGCGCTTGGTGAGCAGGGCCTGGCCGAGCACGTTGTTGATCTTGTGCGAGCCGGTGTGGTTGAGGTCCTCGCGCTTGAGGAAGATCCGCGCGCCGCCGGCGTGCTCGGCGAACCGCGGCACCTCGGTGAGGGCGCTGGGACGGCCCGTGTAGTTCGCCATGAGGTCGCCGAGCTCGCGGGCGAACTCGGGGTCGTGCTTGGCCTTCTCGTACTCGACGGCGACCTCGTCGACGGCGGCGACGAGGGCCTCGGGGATGAACTTGCCGCCGAAGGCGCCGAAGTAGCCCTCGGGCGACGGGACCTGACCCTCCGGGTCCGGGATGAAGAACTCGCTGGTCATGCTGGTGCTGCTCCTCGCGGGGCGATGCGGTCGTGAAAGGACGTGACTCGCTTCGTACGCGCGCGTGCGACTGGCGCGCCGTTCCGTGTGGGCAATCGTTCCGCGGGGCGGAACGGGTGGGCACACGGGACGGCGCCCCCTGCCGGGCCAAGGCTTTCCGGGCCTGGAGCCGCACCCGTACGGCGTCGCACTCGTGGTGCGGGTCCGGGCCCGGGTGCGGAGGCACCCGCAAGGGTGCCGTTCCGTTGTGCCCACCCTCCCCCGAGGACTTCGTCCAGGGGGACCCCCAGCCCCAGCGGGACGATTGCCCACACGGGACGGCGGGCGCAGCCCAGAAGGATCAGGGGGCCGTCAGAGGAACGCGCGCGTGACGCCGGGGCGCCATCGGAGGCCCGGGACCGTGCCCGGCTCCGCGCCGATGCAGTGGCGCACCCGGCGGCCGTGGACCCGGCGGGCCGGCGCCCGG
>NZ_JBEZUZ010000193.1:0-4426 GCF_040636735.1 Streptomyces sp. NPDC035033
AGCCGGTTCATCCGGTCCCGTCGGTTCAGCCGGTCTCGTCGGCCCCGTCGGCCCCGTCGGCCCCGTCGGCCCCGGAGTCGAGTGTGCCCGGATACGGTTCTCCCGCGTCCGCGGAGGAGGGAGAGGCCATGACGACGTCGGAAGCCGACGGGGTGGTCGGGCCGCTCGACCGGGGGCTCGCCGTGCTGCGGGCCGTGGTCGCCGGGGCGGACGGGCGGCGGGGGCTCGGCGAGATCGCCCGGGCGACGGGGCTGGCGCGGGCCACGGTCGACCGGGTCGCCACCACGCTCACCGCGCTCGGGGTGCTGCGGGCCGAGGGGCGGGACCTGCTGCTCGCGCCCGGGGCCGCCGAGATCGGCAACGCCTACCTGGACTCCTGCGGACTGCCGGAGCTCCTCGGTCCGCACGCCGCCGCGCTCGCCGAACTGCTCGACGCGCCGGTGTCGCTGGCCGTGCCGGACGGCGACGGGGTCCGCTTCCTGACGCAGGCGAGCCGCCGCCGGGCCATGGCCATCTCCTTCCGGCCCGGGGACCTGCTGCCGGTCGAACGCTGCGCGCCCGGCGCCCTGTTCGCCGCCGCGTGGGACGAGGAGCGGTGCGCGGCGTACCCGGGCGGCACCGGGTTCCTCGCGCGGGTGCGGCACGCCCGCGAGCGAAGGGCCGCGGTCGACGACCAGTTGATCGAGCCGGGCCTGGTGGCGGTCGCCCTGCCGGTGCGGGATCCGGCCGGGGCGGTGGTGTGCGCGGTGAGCGTCGTCAGCCACACCAGCCGGCACGACGCCGCGGCGCTGGCGGAGCTGGCCCTGCCGCCGCTCGCGCGGACGGTCGCCGCGATGGAGGCGGCGCTCGCCGCCGGCGCCGGGCGGACGGGGGTCCAGGGGCCCGCCGGGGCGTCCGCCGCGGCCGGGTTCAAGCGGGAGCTGGGCTCCGGCTTCCTCCAGTCGCTGGCCCGGGGGCTCGACGTGCTGCGCGCCTTCGGAGCCGTACGCGGGGCGGCCCGGCTCACCGATCTCGCCCGGCTCGCCGGGCTGCCCCGGGCGACCGCCCGGCGCTCCCTGCTCACCCTGTGCCGGCTGGGGTACGCGCGCGAGGAGGCCGGGGGCTTCGTCCTCCTCCCCCGGGTCCTCGAACTCGGCCACGCCCGGCTCTCCGCCCTCACCCTCCCCGAGATCGCCGGCCCGCACCTGGTCCGGCTGGTGCGGACCGTGCGCGAGTCGGCGTCGGTGGCGGTGCTCGACGGGGACGACATCCGGTACGTGGCGCGGGTGGCGGGCAGCCGGCTGCTGCACATCGACATCGTGGTGGGCACCCGGCTGCCCGCGTACGCCACCTCGATGGGGCGGGTGCTGCTCGGCGCCCTGCCGGAGGCCGAGCGGGACGAGCGGCTCGCCCGGATCGTCCCGGAGGCCCTGACGCCCCGGACCCTGACCGGGGCCGGGGCGCTGCGGGAGGCCGTGGCGGCGACCGCGGAGCGGGGCTTCGGCTGGGTGGAGGAGGAGCTGGAGGAGGGGCTGCGGTCGATCGCGGTGCCGCTCCGGGACGGCGCGGGGAGGGTCGTCGCCGCGCTCAACGTCGCCCTGGGCGCCGGGCGTTGCTCCCCGGAGGAGAGCCTGGAGACGCTCCTCCCGCGGCTGCGGGAGACGGCGGACCGGATCTCGGCGGACCTGGCGGCGGTGGGCCGTCACGCTCCGGTCCCGGCTGCTTGACGGAGGGTCAGGAACCTTTGCCGGGGCCGCGTTCCGGGGCCCCGGCGGTACCGGGGCGCAGGGTCTCCAGGGCCGTCAGCATGAGCTCCAGGGCGAAGGGGTAGCCGCTGTCGCGCATGTCGGCGGCGAGCAGGGGGTAGGTGGCGGCGATGTTCGGGTGGGAGGCGGCGGGAAGGCGGCCGTAGACCTCGTGCCAGACCTCGGTGTCCGCCTCGGCCGCGGCGGGCGGCAGCGCGGCGGCGGCCGCGTCCTGGGCGGCGAAGGCGAGGGCCTGGTCGACGAAGGCGTGGTAGGCGCGGACCGCCAGCGGGTCCGGGAAGCCGCCGCCCCGCAGGACGCCGAGGATCTTCTCGACCGCCCGCGTCTCGTGCGGCCGGCCGGTGGTGCGGTGCGCGGCGAGGATCGCGGCCTGCGGCTGGGCGAGGTACGCGGCGTGGATGCGCAGGCCCAGCGCGCGCAGGTCCTCGCGCCACTCCCCGGTCGCCTCCCAGCCCTCCTGCGCGCGGCCGATGATCTCGTCGGCGATCGCGAGCAACAGGGCGTCGGTGTTGCGGAAGTAGCGGTAGAGGGCGCTGGGGTCGGCACCGAGGGCCGCGCCCAGCCTCCGTACCGAGAGGGCTTCGGCGCCGTGCCGGGCCACCAGGCGCAGCGCGGTGTCGACGATGAGCCGTTCGGAGAGGACGGCGCCCTGCTTGGTCGGCCGGCGACGCCGCCGGCTGTCTTCGGGTACAACGCGTGCGGACATGGCGGGACCTTATGTCAACACCATTGACGTGTAAACGGCGTCCGGGCTTCGATGGCGCCCGTCACCCGCGCGGCGGCACCGGTGCGGTCCGGCCGCCCCGGCGGGTGGCACCCCGTCCGACGTCCGCCGTGCCGCGCGCCGGCCGCCGTCGTCCGCCCCGCGCCGTCCGGCGCGCCGCACGCAAGGGAGCCGTCGTATGCCCCAGGCCGATCTGGTCTTCACCCGAGGTCCCGTCCTCACCCTGGATCCGGCACGGAGCCGGGCCACCTCGCTCGCCGTGACCGGCGACCGGATCACGGCCGTCGGCCACGACGAGGTGCGCGAGCTGATCGGCCCCGGCACCGAGGTGGTGGACCTGACCGGGAAGCTGCTGCTGCCCGGGTTCCAGGACTCCCACATCCACGCGGTGGGCGGCGGCTGCGAGCTGGCCGAGTGCGACCTCACCGGCAGCGTCGACGTCCGGGAGTACCTGGAGCGGATCCGCGCGTACGCCGAGGCGCACCCGGACCGCGAGTGGATCACCGGCGGCGGCTGGTCGATGGAGAGCTTCGAGGGCGGCCTGCCGACCCGGCAGCTCCTCGACGCGGTCGTCCCCGACCGCCCCGTCCTGCTGTCCAACCGCGACCACCACGGCGCCTGGGCGAACACCCGGGCGCTGGAGCTGGCCGGCCTCACCGCCGACACCCCGGACCCGGCGGACGGCCGGATCGAGCGGGAGGCCGACGGCACCCCGAGCGGCACCCTCCAGGAGGGGGCGACCGATCTGGTCTCCCGCCTGGTCCCGGAGAAGACCGCGGAGGACCGGCTCGCGGGCCTGCTGCGGGCGCAGCGGCTGCTGCACTCGCTGGGCGTCACCGGCTGGCAGGACGCCCTGCTCGGCGCGTTCAACGGCATGGCCGACCCGTCGGACGCCTATCGGACGGCGGCGCGGGACGGTTCGCTGACGGCCCGGGTGACCGGCGCCCTGTGGTGGGACCGGGACCGGGGAGCCGAGCAGATCCCCGAACTGGTGGACCGCCGCGAGCGGTTGAGCTCGGGCCGCTTCCGGGCCGGCTCGGTCAAGATCATGCAGGACGGGATCGCGGAGAACTTCACGGCCGCGATGACCGCCCCGTACCTCGACGGCTGCGGCTGCGCGACCGCCAACAGCGGGCTCAGCTTCGTCGACCCCGAGGCGCTGCGCGGCCACGTGACCGAGCTCGACGCCCTCGACTTCCAGGTGCACTTCCACGCGCTCGGCGACCGTGCCGTGCGGGAGGCGCTGGACGCGATCGAGGCGGCGGTCGCGGCCAACGGGCGGCGCGGCAACCGCCACCACCTCGCCCACCTCCAGGTCGTCCACCCCGACGACCTGCGCCGCTTCGCCGCGCTCGGCGCCATCGCCAACATCCAGCCGCTGTGGGCGGCGCACGAGCCGCAGATGGACACGCTGACGATCCCCTTCCTGGGGCCGGAGCGGGCGTCCTGGCAGTACCCCTTCGGTTCGCTGCTGCGCGCAGGGGCGACGCTGGCGGCGGGCAGCGACTGGCCGGTCTCCAGCCCGAACCCGATCGAGGGCGTCCACGTCGCCGTGAACCGGCGCGACCCGGGGACGCCGGACGCGCCGGTGTTCTACCCGGAGGAGCGCATCGACCTGATCTCCGCGCTGACCGCGTACACGGCCGGCGCGGCCCACGTGAACGGCGTCGACGACGCGGGCAGCCTGCTCCCGGGCCACCTCGCCGACCTCGTCGTGCTCGACCGCGACGTCCTGGCCGCCCCGGCCGACGAGATCGCCGAGGCCCGGGTGGAACGGACGTACGTCGGCGGGCGGTTGGTGTACGGGGCCTGACCGTACGCGGTGGCGCCCCGGGCGTGGAGGTGGTCCAGGGCCCGGCGCGCGGCAGGAGGGGCGCCCGCTCACGCCGGAGCGGCCGGGCGCGCGCGAGTACATCCGGCTCGTCAAGAAGATCTGGACCACTCACGAGCCCTTCGA
>NZ_JBEZUZ010000194.1:0-4057 GCF_040636735.1 Streptomyces sp. NPDC035033
CGCCCCGCGCGGGGGGGGGGGGCGCGCGCGCGCGCGCGGGGGGGGGGGGGCGCGCCGGGGGGGGGGGGGCCCCCCCCCCCCCCCCCCACGCCGGCGGGAGTGCTTGCCGTCGTCATCGCTACTCGCGGTCGTCGGCGGTGGCGCGCCGGCGCGTCCGGAGGAGGACGAGGCCGCCGGCGACGACGACCGCGGCGACGCCGACCCCGATCCAGACCCCGGCCGAGGAGGAGCCGGAGCCGTCGCCGGACCCGGACGCGGAGGCGGCGGGCACGGCCGACCACCAGCTCCAGTAGCCGTCCTGCCCCCACAGGTTCCCGGCCGCCTCGGGCATGGTGGTGATCGACGCGATCTGGTCGGTGCGGTACGCCTCCAGGGCGTTGGGGTAGGCCATGATGTTCATGTACCCCGTGTCGTACAGCCGGGACTGCATCCGCTTGACCAGGTCCGCCCGCTTGGCGGTGTCGTACTCCACCGCCTGCTGCGCGTAGAGCGCGTCGAACTCCTTGTCGCAGATGAAGTTGTCGGTGGCGCCGGTGTCCTTCGGGGTGGCCGGGAGGGTGCCGCAGGTGTGGATGGACAGCACGTAGTCCGGGTCCGGGTTGACCGACCAGCCGTCGAAGGCGAGGTCGTAGTCGCCCTTCACCCACGGGTCGGAGACGCTGTCCAGGCACTCGACGGTCAGCCCGATGCCGAGCTTCCCCCACCACTCCTGGAGGTACTTGCCGACGGCCTTGTCGTTGGGGTCGGTGGCGTGGCAGAGGATGCGGAAGACCAGCGGCTCGCCGTCCTTCCCGAGCCGCTTGCCGTCGCCGTTCTTCCGGTACCCGGCGTCGTCGAGGAGCTTCTCGGCGGCGGCCGGGTCGTAGGCCCGCTTCTGCGCGCCCTCCGGCTTCCAGAAGTACGTGCCGAAGCGCGGCGGGATGTACCCCTCGCCCTCGACGGCGTGCCCCTGGAAGACCTTGTCGACGAGGGCGGCGCGGTCGACGGAGAGGAAGAGCGCCTTGCGCACGGCCGGGTCGAGGAGGGCCGGGTGGCCGTTGCCGAAGGTCTTCCCGTCCTTGGCGCGGGCGCCCGGGTTGGTGGCGAGCGCGTAGAAGCGGCGCCCGGGGGCGTCGTTGACCTTGATGTCCTTCTGCGTCTTCAGCGCCGCAGCCTGGGCGGGCGTCAGGTTCGGTACGAAGGAGACCTCGCCCTTCTGGAGGGCGGCGACGGCGGCGTCCCCGTCCTTGTAGTACTTGAAGACCAGCTCGTCGAACTTGGGGGCGCCCCGCCAGAAGTTCTTGTTCGGCTTCAGCTTGATGTACTGGTCGACCTTGAAGTCGGTGATGACGAAGGGGCCGTTGCCGACGATCGGGAACTGCTGGTCGTTGTTGAACTTCGAGAAGTCCCCGACCTTCTCCCAGACGTGCTTCGGCACGATCGGCACGTCCAGCGCCGTCATCGTCGCCTGCGGCTTCTTCAGCTTGATGACCAGGGTGCGCGGGTCGGGCGCGGTGACCTTCTCGAAATTGGCGGTGAAGCTGCCGTTGGCGGTGGCCGCGTTCGGGTCGGTCATCATCTTGTTGAAGGTCCAGGCCGCGTCCTCGGCGGTGGCCGGCTTCCCGTCGGACCAGGTGGAGTTCTCGCGGATCTTGTACGTCCACGTCAGCTTGTCCGCCGAGGCGGACCACTCCGTCGCGAAGGCCGGGACCGTCCGGGCGTCCTTCGGGTCGTAGTTGGTGAGGTACTCGTACGCCAGGCGGTGGATGCTGGTCGAGGTGAGCTTCTGGGCCAGGAACGGGCTCAGCGAGTCGATGCTCTGCGAGACGGCCACCGTGAGCGTCGTACCGTCGGCCTTCCCGTCCCCGGCGGCGGCCGGTGCGGCGGGGAGGGCCGCGAGCGAGGCGGCGGTGAGGCCGGCGGCGAGCAGCAGCCGGGCGGTCCCGCGGGGCCGGGGGGCCCGGCGGGGGAGGGGACGGGGTGGAACCTTCGTGACCATGACCATGGGACGTGACCTCGCGTCGGTCGAGCTGTCGTGGAGTCGTGGATCTCGGGCGGGCGTCGGGTGAAGCGAAGATGTATCAGCGGTGGTCTGCCGTCGTCAACGATGACTCAAACCCCGTGTGGGCTGCGGGAACGCCAAGAGGCTCCGTACCGGTGAACCGGTACGGAGCCTCATTGGTCTACTCCTGTGACGCCCTACTGCTGAGGGGCTGGCGGCGCCTGCGGGGGCGTCTGCGGCGGCGCCTGCGGAGGCAGCGGCTGCCCGAACGGCTGTCCCGGCGCGGGCGGGGCCCCGTACGGCTGCCCCGGCTGTCCGGAAACCGCCGCCTGCGGGTAGGGCTGCTGCCCGTACGGCTGTCCGGGATACCCGGCCTGACCCGGCACCGGCTCCCCGGGCTGCCCCGGGACCGGCGGCTGACCCGGCTGCGGGTACGGCTGCGCCTGCGGAGCGCCGTACGGCTGACCGGGCGCCGGCTGACCGGGGGCGTACGCGCCGGGCACCGGCTGCCCGGGGTACGGCTGTCCCGGCGCGGGCGGAGCGCCGTACGGCTGGCCCGGGGCGGGCTGGCCCGGCATCGGCTGGCCGGGCACGGGCTGGCCGGGGCCGTACTGGCCCGGCATCGGCGGGGCCATGTGCGGCGGCATCCCGCCCTGGCCGTCGCCGGTCCACAGGCCCTGCGCCTGCTGCGCCCGCGCGAAGTCCTCGGCCACCATCGCCGAGAGGTCGAAGTACGCCTCCCGGGTCTTGGGCCGCATCATGTCGAGGTCCACCTCGGCGCCGGCCGCCAGGTGCTCGTCGAAGGGCACCACGATCACGCCCCGGCAGCGCGTCCGGAAGTGCTGCACGATGTCCTCGACCTTGATCATCTTGCCGGTCTCGCGGACCCCCGAGATGACCGTGATCGAGCGCTGCACCAGATCCGCGTACCCGTGCGCCGACAGCCAGTCCAGCGTCGTCGAGGCGCTGGAGGCGCCGTCCACGGACGGCGTGGAGATGATGATCAGCTGGTCGGCCAGGTCGAGCACCCCGCGCATGGCGCTGTACAGCAGACCCGTGCCGGAGTCGGTGAGGATGACCGGGTACTGCTTGCCGAGGACGTCGATCGCCCGCCGGTAGTCCTCGTCGTTGAAGGTCGTCGAGACGGCCGGGTCCACGTCGTTGGCGATGATCTCCAGACCGGAGGGCGCCTGCGAGGTGAACCGGCGGATGTCCATGTACGAGTTGAGGTACGGGATCGCCTGCACCAGGTCGCGGATGGTCGCCCCGGTCTCGCGCCGCACCCGGCGGCCGAGCGTGCCGGCGTCCGGGTTGGCGTCGATCGCCAGGATCTTGTCCTGCCGCTCGGTGGCCAGGGTCGCGCCGAGCGCGGTCGTCGTCGTGGTCTTGCCGACGCCGCCCTTGAGGGAGATGACCGCGATCCGGTAGCAGGAGAGGACGGGGGTGCGGATCAGGTCCAGCTTCCGCTGCCGCTCCTGCTCCTCCTTCTTGCCGCCCAGCTTGAAGCGGGAGGCCGCGCCCGGGTTCCGGCTCGACTTGGGCTTCTGCTTGTTGTTGCGCAGCAGCCGGTCGGAGGAGAGCTCGACGGCCGCCGTGTAGCCGAGCGGGGCGCCCGGCACGGACCGCTCGCGCTGGTCGTGCGTGACCGACTGCGGCCAGGCCGCCCCGGTCCGCGGGTCGACGGCGCCCGGCGGGTACCCGTACCCGTCCGGACCCTGCGGCGGGAGCTCGCCGGGGGCACCCGGAGCGCCGGGCGCGCCGGGGCCCTGCGGGTACCCGTACCCGCCCTGGGCCTGCGGCGGGAGGCCGGCCGGCTGCGGGTGGCCGTACCCGCCGGGGACGGGAGCCTGGGGCTGACCGGGCTGGGGGTGGCCGGGCTGGGGGTGGCCCGGCTGGGGCTGGCCCGGGTGCGGGTAGCCGTAGCCGGCGGGTGCGCCGGGGGCCGGGGGCTGCGCCTGGGCCTGCGGCGGGAGGCCGGGGGAGACGGGCGCGCCGGGGCCCTGCGGGTAGCCGTACCCGCCCTGGGCCTGCGGCGGTACGGCTCCGGGCGCGCCGGCGACCGGCTGCCCGGGCCAC
>NZ_JBEZUZ010000195.1:0-3601 GCF_040636735.1 Streptomyces sp. NPDC035033
CGGCGGACTCCGTCCTGATGGGGGCGGCGGGGGCGGTCACAGGCTCTGCGCCAGTCGGTGGTACGCCTGGTTCCAGCGCAACTCGCGCGTGAACCGACGGACGGTGGTGTCCTCGTCGATGACGGCGAGTTCGGTCCGCAGCATCTCGGCGAGGTCGTCGAGCTCCTCGCCGAGGAGAGCGGTGGTCAGGACCGTGTGGTGGGGCGCTCCGGCCGTCAGCCACGCCTCGGTGGAGGTGCGCAGGTCGGGGCGGGGCCGCCAGACGGCGCGGGCGACGGGGAGCTCGGGCAGCGGCTCGGGCGGGGCGACGACGTCGATGCGGTTGGCGACGAGGCGGAACCGGTCGCCCATGTCGGCGAGACCGACGACGACGGCCGGACCGGGGTCGGCGTCGAAGACGAGGCGGACCGGGTCCTCGCGTCCGCCGATGCCGAGCGGATGGATCTCGCAGCTGGGCCTCGCCGTCGTGATCGAGGGGCAGACCTCCAGCATGTGGGCGCCGAGGATGAGCTCCTGACCGGGCGTCAGGTCGTAGGTGTAGTCCTCCATGAAGGAGGTGCCGCCGGGCAGGCCGTGGGCCATCGCCTTCAGGGTGCGCAGCAGGGTGGAGGTCTTCCAGTCCCCTTCGCCGCCGAAGCCGTAGCCGTCCGCCATCAGGCGCTGCACGGCGAGGCCGGGCAGCTGGCGCAGGCCGCCGAGGTCCTCGAAGTTGGTGGTGAAGGCGCGGAACCCGCCTTCCGTGAGGAAGGCGCGCAGACCGGCCTCGATGCGGGCGGCGTAGCGCAGCGAGTCGTGGCGCTCGCCGCCGGGCCGCAGCTCGGGGGCGAGGGCGTAGAGGTCCTGGTACTCCTTGACGAGGGCGGTGACGGCGGCCTCGTCGGCGGCGTCGACCGCGGCGACGAGGTCGTTGACGCCGTAGGTGTTGACCGAGACGCCGAACCGCAGCTGCGCCTCGACCTTGTCGCCCTCGGTGACGGCCACGTCGCGCATGTTGTCGCCGAACCGGGCGAGCTTGAGGGTGGTGAGTTCGGCGCGGCCGACGGCGGCGCGGGCCCACCCGGCGACGCGGTCGACGACCTCGGGGGTGGAGACGTGGCCGGCGACGGTCTTGCGCGGGACGCCGAGGCGGGTCTGGACGAAGCCGAACTCGCGGTCGCCGTGGGCGGCCTGGTTCAGGTTCATGAAGTCCATGTCGATGGTGGACCAGGGCAGTTCGCGGTTGGCCTGGGTGTGCAGGTGCAGCAGGGGCTTGCGCAGGGCGTCGAGGCCGGCGATCCACATCTTGGCCGGGGAGAAGGTGTGCATCCAGGCGATCAGGCCGACGCAGCGGTCGTCGGCGTTGGCCTCCAGGCAGACCGCGCGGATGGCGGCCGCGTCGGTGAGGACCGGCTTCCACACCAGGCGGACGGTCAGCCGGGGCTGGTCGGCGAGGGTGTCGCGGATGGCGCGGGACTGGTCGGCGACCTGGGCCAGGGTGTCCTCGCCGTAGAGGGCCTGGCTTCCGGTGAGGAACCAGATCTCGCGGTCGGGCTGGGCGAGCGTCATGTCGGGTGTGCTCCTCGGAGGTGCGGGGGCGGGGAGGTCGGGTCGGTCAGCCGGCGGTGGCGGCGCGCGCGCCGTTGCGGATGCGTCGCAGGCGGTGCAGGAGGAGGTCCGCGCCGGTGCCGAAGTGCTCGTGCAGGGCCCGGTACTCGCCGAACAGCGCGTCGTAGGCGTCCGCCCGGGCGGGGTCGGGCAGGTACGCGTGGCGCTGGACGCCGCCCATGGCGGCGGAGGCGGTGCGGACGTCGGGGTGGGCACCGGCGGCGACGGCGGCGTGGATGGCCGAGCCGAGCGCCGGCCCCTGTTCGGAGGTGGCGAGGGAGACGGGGCGGCGGAGCACGTCGGCGTAGATCTGCATGAGCAGCGCGTTCTTCTTCAGGCCGCCGGTGACGATGAACTCCTCGACGGGGATCCCGCCGTCCTCGAAGGTCTCGACGATGAGCCGGGTGCCGTAGGCGGTGGATTCGAGCAGGGCCCGGTAGACGTCCTCGGGCCGGGTGTCGAGGGTGAGGCCGGCGATGACGCCGGAGAGGTGGTGGTCGACCAGGGGGGAACGGTTGCCGTTCATCCAGTCCAGGGCGACCAGGCCGTGCGCGCCGACCGGCTGCTCCGCGGCCTTGCGGGTCAGGAGCTGGTGGAGGTCCTCGCCCGCCGCCCCGGCCTCGGCGCGGTAGTGGTCCGGGACGCCCTGCCGGAGCCACCAGGCGAAGATGTCGCCGACCGCGCTCTGGCCGGCCTCGTAGCCGTAGGCGCCGTCGACGATGCCGCCGTCGACGACCCCGCAGATGCCGGGGACCTCGGCGAGGGTGGCGCCGTTGAGGACGTGGCAGGTGGAGGTGCCCATGATGGCGAGCATCCGCCCGTTCTCGACGGCGCCCGCCGCGGGCGCGGCCACGTGGGCGTCGACGTTGCCGGCGGCGACGGCGATGCCTTCGGGGAGGCCGGTCCAGCGGGCGGCCCGGGCGCTCAGTCCGCCGACGCGGGAGCCCAGGGGCGACAGCGGGTGCTCCAGGCGCGTGGCGGGGAAGTCGGCGAAGTCCGGGTGGAGCGCGGCGAGGTACTCCGGGGAGGGGTAGGCGCCGTCCTGGTGGATGCCCTTGTAGCCGGCGGTGCAGGTGTTGCGGGACTCGGCGCCGGTGAGCTGCCAGACGATCCAGTCGGCCGCCTCGATCCAGCGGGCGCAGGCGGCGTAGACGGCGGGGTCCTCCTCCAGGACCTGGAGGGCCTTCGCGTACTGCCACTCGGCGGAGATCTTGCCGCCGTACCGGGCGATCCACTTCTCGCCCCGGGCGTGCGCGAGGGCGTTGATGCGGTCGGCCTGTCCCTGGGCCGCGTGGTGCTTCCACAGTTTGGGCCAGGCGTGCGGGCGGCCGGCCCACTCGGGCGTCAGGGCGAGCGGGGTGCCGTCCGGGGTGGTCGGCAGGACCGTGCAGGCGGTGAAGTCGGTGGCGATGCCGATGACCCGGGCCGGATCGACTCCGGCGTCGGCGAGCGCCGCGGGCACGGCGGTGCGCAGGACGTCGCGCCAGTCCTCGGGGTGCTGGAGGGCCCAGTCGGGCGGCAGGGGGGCTCCGGTGGAGGGAAGGCGGTCCTCGATGACGGCGTGGCGGTACTCGTGCACCGACGAACCGAGTTCGGCGCCGTCCCGGACCCTGACCACGACGGCGCGCCCGGAGAGGGTGCCGAAGTCGACTCCGATGGTGCATGCCTCGGGGTGAGGACGGGCTGCGGGACCGGAAGGAACGTGTGGGGTCACGGTGCGGTCTCTCTCGTCGGGAGCGGGCGTCGGGGGGAGCACTCAGATTGTTAACGCTCACAATTGAGTTGAACAAGAGCTGGGCGCTCTTCTGTCGAAGTTCTGGAGAGAAAAAGAGTCTTTGAAGTGAGCGCTCACTCGTATGCCGGGCGGCCCCTCGGGCCGTGGCCGGGCCGGCGAGGGGGCGGTGAACGGTGCGCGCGGGGCGCGGGGCGGCCGGCGCGGGGCGGACCCGTACCGCCGGAGCCGCCGGAGCCGCCGGAGCCGCCGGAGCCGCCGGAGCCGCCGGAGCCGCCGGAGCCG
>NZ_JBEZUZ010000196.1:0-3528 GCF_040636735.1 Streptomyces sp. NPDC035033
GCCCGGCACCCACCAGGGGTGCCGGGCCTCCGGCGCGAGGCGACGAGGCGACGGCGTCAGGCGTCGAAGACCTCGTTGACCAGCTGCTGCTGCTCGGCCTGGTGGCGCTTGGCCGAGCCGACCGCCGGGGACGAGGAGTGCGGGCGGGAGATCCGGCGCAGGCGCTCGCCCGCCGGGATGTCCGCGCCGACCGCCAGGTCGAGGTGGTCGATCAGGTTGAGCGCGATGAACGGCCACGCACCCTGGTTCGCCGGCTCCTCCTGCGCCCAGATGTACTTCGCCGCGTTCGGGTACTTGGCGATCTCGGCCTGGAGCTCGGCACCCGGCAGCGGGTACAGGCGCTCCAGACGGATGATCGCGGTCTCCTTGTCGCCGCGCTTCTGCCGCTCGGCCTCCAGGTCGTAGTAGACCTTGCCGGCGCAGAAGACGACCTTGCGGACGTCGGCCGGGGCGACCGTGCTGTCGCCGATGACCGGGCGGAAGCCGCCGGTGGTGAACTCCTCCACCTTGGACGCCGCGGCCTTCAGGCGCAGCATCGACTTCGGGGTGAAGACGATGAGCGGCTTGTGGTGCGGGTTGTGCACCTGCCAGCGCAGCAGGTGGAAGTAGTTCGACGGCAGCGTCGGCATGGCGACCGTCATGTTGTCCTGGGCGCACATCTGGAGGAAGCGCTCCGGGCGGGCGGACGAGTGGTCCGGGCCCTGGCCCTCGTAGCCGTGCGGCAGGAGCAGGGTGACGCCGGAGGTCTGGCCCCACTTCTGCTCGGCCGAGGAGATGAACTCGTCGACGACGGTCTGGGCGCCGTTGACGAAGTCGCCGAACTGGGCCTCCCAGATGACCAGGGAGCTCGGGCGGGCCAGCGAGTAGCCGTACTCGAAGCCCATCGCCGCGTACTCGCTGAGCAGCGAGTCGTAGACGTTGAAGTGGGCCTGCTCCTCGGTCAGGTAGAGCAGCGGGGTGTAGTCCTCGCCGGTCTCCTGGTCGACCAGGACCGCGTGGCGCTGGCCGAAGGTGCCGCGGCGGGAGTCCTGGCCCGAGAGGCGGACCGGGGTGCCCTCCATCAGCAGGGAGCCGATGGCGAGGGTCTCGCCGAAGCCCCAGTCGATGGTGCCGTCGTCGATGGAGGCCGCGCGGCGCTGGAGCTGCGGCAGCAGGCGCGGGTGGACCGTGATCCGCTCCGGGATGTTGACCTGCGACTCGGCGATCCGCTTCACGACCTCCTGGGAGACCGCGGTGGTGACGGCGACCGGGAACTCGGCCTGCGCGTCCGGCACGTGGGCCGGCGCCGGGGCGGCGGTGGCCTCGCGGACCTCCGCGAACACCTTCTCCAGCTGGCCCTGGAAGTCCTGGAGCGCCTGCTCCGCCTCCTCCAGGGTGATGTCGCCGCGACCGATGAGCGACTCGGTGTACAGCTTGCGCACCGAGCGCTTCTTGTCGATCAGGTTGTACATCTGCGGGTTGGTGAACTGCGGGTTGTCGCCCTCGTTGTGACCGCGGCGGCGGTAGCAGATGAGGTCGATCACGACGTCCTTGTTGAACGTCTGGCGGAACTCGAAGGCGAGCCGCGCCACGCGGACCACGGCCTCCGGGTCGTCGCCGTTCACGTGGAAGATCGGCGCCTCGATCATGCGGGCCACGTCGGTGGCGTACATGGAGGAGCGGGACGACTCGGGAGCCGCCGTGAAGCCGACCTGGTTGTTGATGACGATGTGGACCGTGCCGCCGGTGCGGTAGCCGCGCAGCTGCGACATGTTCAGGGTCTCGGCCACCACGCCCTGGCCCGCGAAGGCCGCGTCGCCGTGGAGGGCGACCGGCAGGACGGTGAAGTCCGTGCCGCCCTTGTTGATGACGTCCTGCTTGGCGCGGACGACGCCCTCCAGGACCGGGTCGACCGCCTCCAGGTGGGAGGGGTTGGCGACCAGGGAGACCTTGATCTGCTCGCCGTCGAGACCGGTGAAGGTGCCCTCGGCGCCCAGGTGGTACTTCACGTCGCCGGAGCCGTGCATCGACTTCGGGTCGAGGTTGCCCTCGAACTCGCGGAAGATCTGCGCGTACGACTTGCCGACGATGTTCGCGAGGACGTTGAGGCGGCCGCGGTGGGCCATGCCGATGACGACCTCGTCGAGGCGGGACTCGGCGGCGGAGTCGATGACCGCGTCGAGCAGCGGGATGACGGACTCGCCGCCCTCCAGGGAGAAGCGCTTCTGGCCGACGTACTTCGTCTGCAGGAAGGTCTCGAACGCCTCGGCCGAGTTCAGGCGGCGCAGGATGCGGAGCTGCTCCTCGCGCTCCACGCGCGCGTGGGGACGCTCGACGCGGTCCTGGATCCACTTGCGCTGCTTCGGGTCCTGGATGTGCATGAACTCGATGCCGGTGGTGCGGCAGTACGAGTCGCGCAGGACGCCGAGGATGTCGCGGAGCTTCATCATCGACTTGCCGGCGAAGCCGCCGACCGCGAACTCCCGCTCCAGGTCCCACAGGGTGAGGCCGTGCTCGGTGATGTCCAGGTCGGGGTGCTTGCGCTGCTTGTACTCCAGCGGGTCGGTGTCGGCCATGACGTGGCCGCGGACCCGGTAGGAGTGGATGAGCTCGAAGACGCGGGCGGCCTTGGTGACGTCGTCGTCGTGCGAGGCGTCGATGTCCTTGAGCCAGCGGACCGGCTCGTAGGGGATCCGCAGCGACTTGAAGATGTCGTCGTAGAAGCCGTCCTCGCCGAGGAGGAGGTTGGCGACGATGCGGAGGAACTCGCCGGAGGCGGCGCCCTGGATGACCCGGTGGTCGTAGGTCGAGGTCAGGGTCATGACCTTCGAGATGCCCAGCTTGTTCAGGGTGTCCTGGGAGGTGCCCTGGAACTCGGCCGGGTAGTCCATCGAACCGACGCCCATGATGACCGACTGACCGGGCATCAGACGCGGCACGGAGTGGACGGTGCCGAGGCCGCCGGGGTTGGTCAGGGAGACGGTGACGCCGGAGAAGTCCTCCATCGTCAGCTTGCCCACGCGGGCGCGCTTGACGATGTCCTCGTACGCCTGCCAGAACTCGAAGAAGTTGAGCGTCTCGGCCTTCTTGATGCCGGCGACGACGAGCTGGCGGTCGCCGTTCGGCTTCACCAGGTCGATGGCGAGGCCGAAGTTCACGTGCTCCGGCTTGACCAGGGTCGGCTTGCCGTCCTTCTCCGCGAAGGAGTAGTTCATCGACGGCATGGCCTTGATCGCCTGCACCATGGCGTAGCCGATGAGGTGGGTGAAGGAGATCTTCCCGCCCCGGGCGCGCTTCAGGTGGTTGTTGATGACGATCCGGTTGTCGAACAGGAGCTTCACCGGGACGGCGCGGACGGACGTGGCCGTCGGCATCTCCAGGGAGGCGTTCATGTTCTTCGCGACGGCGGCGGCCGGGCCGCGGAGCGTGATCAGCTCGGGGCCGGCGGGCGCCTCGGCGGCCGGAGCGGCCTTGGCGGGCGCCGGGGCGGCCTTCGCGGGCGCCGGAGCGGCCGCGGCGGGCTTCGCCGGAGCCGGGGCCGGAGCGGCC
>NZ_JBEZUZ010000197.1:0-3523 GCF_040636735.1 Streptomyces sp. NPDC035033
GGGGGGGGTTTCGTGGTGCGGGGCCCCGCGGGCCGGCCGCCGGGGCCGCCCCGGGCCCGGCTGGGGTAACGGAGCCGGGGCCGGGGCGGGGCTCAGGAGGAGAAGAGCATCCGGCCGAAGCCGCGCCGGCCGTAGTGGCCGCCGTGGTGACCGCCGTGCGGGGCGCCCCAGGCGGGCGCGGCCGGGGCGGGCTGGGCCGGGTAGGCGGCCGGCGGGGCGGGCGGGGCCTGCTGCGCCCACTGGGACTCCAGGCGGGTCAGCGCCTCCAGCTCGCCGTAGTCCAGGAAGATCCCGCGGCAGCCGCTGCACTGCTCGATCTGGACGCCGTTGCGGTTGTACGTGTGCATCGCCGCGTGACACTTGGGACACTGCATGCTCGGCTCAACTCCCTGCCGTTGCCGTTCGAATGGTGGCTTCACCTTAGGGGGACGCCGCGGAGGCCGGGGCGGTTCGGGCGTCCACGATCCGGGCGCAGGTGTCGATCATCACTTCCTCGACCTCGTCGAGGGCCCGCCCCTCCCCGGTGGACTTGGCGAGCGCGAGGGCCGCGGTCTGCACGGTCAGGGCCCGGGCGGGCAGGTCGAGCCGCGCCCACGGGTCCGCGCCGACGGCCGGTCCGCCCGCCGCCTCGTAGGCGCCGAGGAACCGCGCCCACACCTCCGCCGGGAGCAGCCCCGCGGCGAACCAGGCGGCGGGCCGGGCCAGGTCCCAGGCGGGGTCGCCGAGACCGGCGTCGTCGACGTCGATGAGCCGCCAGTCGCCGTGGAAGTCCCGCACGAGCTGCCCGAGGTGGAAGTCGCCGTGGCAGAGGTACGCGCGCGTGCCGCCGGTTCCGGCCGCGTCCCCTTCCCCGGCCCCGGCCCCGGTGACGGTGCGCCAGGCCGCGAGGACGGTCGGGGCGGCCGGGTGGTCCGGTGCGGCGCGGAGCATCCGGCCGACCGCCAGGGCGGCCTTCTCCGGCGCGCGCATCGCCGGCAGCGGGGCGCCGGGCACGGCCGGCGGCGGGGTGCGGTGGAGCAGGGCGAGGAGCCGGGCCGCCTCCTCCCAGGGGGCGGCGCCGGGGTCCTCCGGGTCGACCGGGGGACCGTACGGCCAGACCGTCACCGGCCGTCCGGCGACCCGCTCGGGGCGGGGGCCGGGCACCGGCGGGAGGAGGATCCCGCCGAGGCCGGGGTGGCCGGCGAGCGCGAGGCGGGCCGCGTGCGGGCCGTCGCCGGTGCCGGGAGCGTGCGCCTTGGCGACGAGCCCGCCATGCCGGACGACGGCGCCGTCCTCCCGGTCCGCCAGGATCCCGACCGTCCCGGGGTCGCACCGGCAGGCTCCCCCGCCGTGCACGATCCGGCGGGCGATCAGGGCGAGCCTCCCGAGCACGTCACCGGCGGACGGCTCCGGGGCGTGGGGTGCGGTCTCCGCGAAGTCCATCCGGCGAGCGTACGCGGCGGGGGCGGCGGGCACGGGGCGGGGACCGGGTGGCGGTACGGGGCGGGGCGGGTACGCGAAGGGGCCGGTCGGCTCCCCGGCCGACCGGCCCCCGCGCTGTCGTCCGCCGCACCCCCGTCCCCACGGGGCTGTCGGCCGATGTCCCCGACCCGGGCCGCTCTCCCGGGTCCGGGGCGCCGCTCAGCGCCCCAGCATCACGCCCACGGACGACGCCTGTGTGACCACTGCATCCCAGCCGCCGAAGACGACGACGAGCAGGGCCGCGAGAGGGAGGACCATGGCGGTGGCGACCAGGGGGTGGCGGTGTCCCGTGGGGCGGGGCGCCGGCCGGTGTGCCGTGTGGGCCATGGTCCTCTCCTGCCGTTTCTGTTTTCCGGGTGCTCGGTGCGGTGGGCGCGTGTTCCTCGGGGGACGAGAGTCGCGCCCACCGCATGACCTCAACACTAGGGAGCGGAGGGGGCCGGGGCGTCATGCCCGCGTACCGGCTTTCGGGCCTACGGGAGGATGACACCGGTCCCCCCGGAGTACTCCCCTGGGTGGAGAAGGGGGCGCGCGGGTGGGGGTCTTCCCGGAGGGGACGCGCCCCCGGGCGCCCGGCGGCGGGGGTGGGGGTGACATGGGTCACGTACGGCGGGAAGCGGGGCCCGACGGGGGCCCGGGGCGGCCCCGGGGCGGGGGAAGTTGCCCGGACGACGAGGTCAAGTGGGTTTCCCCGGGCGGGCGTTGGCCGGGGCGCGCGGGGCGGGGCGGGGCGGGGCTCCCCCTCAGCACTGACAATCGATGCCGGTGGGAGGGCGCGGCCTATGAGCGCGCGGGGGCGGCACTACGTAAGCTGTGCCACGTCGAACGGACGAGGGGACGGACATGGCGATGATGCGGCTCCGGCGCGAGGATCCGCGGGTCGTCGGGGCGTTCCGGCTCCACCGCAGGCTGGGCGCCGGAGGGATGGGGGTCGTGTACCTCGGCTCCGACCGGCGCGGTCAGCGGGTGGCGCTGAAGGTGATCCGGCCGGATCTGGCCGAGGACCAGGAGTTCCGGTCGCGGTTCGCCCGTGAGGTGTCGGCGGCCCGGCGGATCCGGGGCGGCTGCACCGCCCGGCTGGTCGCCGCCGACCTGGAGGCCGAACGGCCCTGGTTCGCCACCCAGTACGTGCCCGGCCCGTCGCTGCACGACCGGGTCGCCGAGGAGGGTCCGCTGCGGGCCGCCGACGTGGCCTCGATCGGGGCCGCGCTGTCGGAGGGCCTGGTCGCCGTCCACGAGGCGGGGGTCGTGCACCGGGACCTGAAGCCGTCGAACATCCTGCTCTCCCCCAAGGGCCCCCGGATCATCGACTTCGGGATCGCCTGGGCCACCGGCGCCAGCACCCTCACCCACGTCGGCACCGCGGTCGGCTCCCCCGGCTTCCTCGCGCCCGAGCAGGTGCGGGGCGCGGCCGTCACCCCGGCGACGGACGTCTTCTCGCTCGGCGCCACCCTCGCGTACGCCTCGATGGGCGACTCCCCCTTCGGCCACGGCAGTTCCGAGGTCATGCTGTACCGCGTGGTGCACGAGGAGGCCCAGCTCCAGGGCGTGCCGGACGCGCTCGCGCCGCTGATCCGGGCCTGTCTGGCGAAGGACCCGGAGGACCGGCCCAGCACGCTCCAGCTGTCGATGCGGCTCAAGGAGATCGCGGCCCGCGAGGCGCAGGGGCTGCCGGCCGCCCGGCCGCCGGCCCCGCGCGAGCGGGTGGAGGAGCGCGGCACGCCGCGGCCGACCGAGCGGTACACGGAGCGGGACACCCGGGGCCGGGAGCCGGAGCGCGCGGCGGCCCGGGGGCGCGGGTCCGCGCCGTCCTCGCGGCCCTCGGCGCCCGGTCCCCGCACCGGCGGCTCCCGCGCTCCGCAGTCGCGGCCCGGGACCCGGCCGGGGGCGCGGACGACGTCCACCGGCCGCCGTCCGGCCAACCCCCGGCTGCTGCGCCAGCGGCTCGTCGTCTTCGTGGTGGTGACGCTGCTGGTGGCGCTGGGCATCGCCGCCGCCCAGGCCCTCCAGGGCTGAGCCCCCGCCTTCACGGCCGGAGCCCCGGTACGCGCGCGCGTACCGG
>NZ_JBEZUZ010000198.1:0-3401 GCF_040636735.1 Streptomyces sp. NPDC035033
TCCCGTCCCCTCTCCCCGTCCCCCGGAGGTCCCCGATGTCCCGTACCGCCCCCTCGGACGCGCCGCGCCGGCCGTCCGCCGCCTTACCGGACGAGGAGGCCCGGCTGCGCGAACTCGGCTACCAGCCGGTGCTCGCCCGCCGGATGGGCGGCTTCGGCAACTTCGCCATCAGCTTCTCGGTCATCTCCGTCCTCTCCGGCTGCATGACCCTGTACGGCTTCGGCCTCGGCACCGGCGGCCCCGCCGTGATGCTCTGGGGCTGGGCCGGCGTCGGCCTCTTCGTCCTCTGCGTCGGCCTCGCCCTCGCCGAGGTCACCAGCGCCTACCCGACCTCCGGGGCGCTCTACTACATGGCGGACCGGCTCGGCGGCCGCCGCTGGGGCTGGTACACGGGCTGGCTCAACCTGCTCGGCCTGCTCGGCGCCATCGCCGGCATCGACTACGGCGCGGCCCTCTTCACCGGCGCCTTCCTCAACCTCCAGTGGGGCTTCGTCCCCACCCCCGGCTCCACCTTCCTGATCTTCCTGGCGATCCTGCTGCTCCACGCCGCCCTCAACCTCTTCGGCGTCCGCCTGGTCAGCGTCCTCAACTCGGTCAGCGTCTGGTGGCACCTCGCCGGCGTCGCCGTCATCGTCGGCGCGCTCGCGATCGTCCCCGACCGCCACCAGTCGGCCGGCTTCGTCCTCACCGAGTTCGTCAACGACACCGGCTGGGCGAACCCGTTCTACGTCGCCGCGATCGGCCTCCTCCTCGCCCAGTACACCTTCTCCGGCTACGACGCCTCCGCCCACCTCTCCGAGGAGACCGCCAACGCCTCCGTCACGGCCGCCCGGGGCATCGTCCGCGCCATCTGGGTCTCCTGGATCGCCGGCTTCGCCCTCCTCGCCGGACTCACCTTCGCCATCCAGGACTACGCCGGCACCGTGGGCAGCGCCACCGGCGTCCCGCCCGCGCAGATCTTCCTCGACGCGCTCGGCACCGGCGGCGCCACCGCCCTCCTCCTCGTCGTGATCGTCGCCCAGCTGTTCTGCGGCAACGCCGAGGTGGCCGCCGCCAGCCGGATGGTCTTCGCCTTCAGCCGGGACAACGCCCTGCCCGGCTCGGCGACCTGGCGGAAGGTCAGCTCCCGCACCCAGACGCCGGTCCCGGCCGTCTGGCTCTCCGTCGGCGCCGCCGCCGTGCTCGCCCTGCCCTCGCTGTACTCGGCGACGGCGTACGGCGCGGTCACCGCCATCAACGTCATCGGCATCACCCCCGCCTACGCCATCCCGATCCTGCTGCGCCTGCGGGCCGGGCGCGCCTTCACGCCCGGCCCGTGGCACCTCGGCCGCTGGAGCCGGCCGATCGGCTGGACCGCCGTCGGCTGGGTCGCGGTGGTGACCGTCCTCTTCTGCCTGCCCCAGAAGAGCCCGGTGACCGTCGACACCATGAACTACGCGGTGATCGCCCTCGCCGTCGTCCTGCTCCTGGCGACCGTCTGGTGGTACGCCGCCCGCCGCTCGTACGGCACGCCGACCCCGTACGGCACCGCCCGCGAGGAGGCGGAGATCGCGGAGGGCCTGGTCTGAGCCCGGCGGCGCCGCGCGGGCGTCACAGGCTGTACTCGTACGTCCAGGCCGCCTCCCGGGCCGAGAAGTCGATGTCCGTGACCTCCAGGACGTGCCCGTGCTGGTCGCTCACCACCCGGTGGACGCTCAGCCGGGCCGCGGCGCCGGCCGCCGTCCCCGCGGCGGCCGGCGGGACCCGCACGGACTCCCGGTGGGTGGCCCGCAGCCCCGCCTGGTGCATCCAGTGGTAGAGCAGCCGCAGATCCGGCCGGCACGCGTGGCGGACCCGCCGGTAGCGGGCGAGCTGCGGGATCTCGTCCAGCGCCGGCCGGGAGAACCACGAGACGGCGCGCTGGAGTTCGGAGCCCTGCGGGGTCAGCACCGTGTGGCGGTGCACCAGCGTCGGCTCGCCCGGCGCGAGGTGCAGCCGCCTCGCCAGCGCCGCCGGCGGCGGTTCCCAGCCGAGCGAGGCCCGCACCAGCGCGTCCGCCGCGCGCGGCCCGCCGGGGAAGACCGGCCGGGCGGCGGACGCCGGCGCGGGCGGCGCGGCGGGCGGCCCCTCGCCGCCGGCCGGCCCGGACGCGGCGAAGGTGCCGCGCCGGTCGGTCACCACCAGCCTCTCCTCGCGCAGGAGCTGGAGCGCGCTGCGGACGGTCTGCCGGTTGACGTGGTACCGCTGCGCCAGGGAGCGTTCCGAGGGGAGCCGGCCGCCGGGCCCCGGGGCGCGGCGGACGAGATCGTCCCGCAGGGCGGCGGCGACCCGCAGATAGCGCGGGACCTCTTCCCGGGGCGGCCCGGCGTCGGCCCCGGCGGCGGAATCGGCATCGGCATCGGGTTCGGAGTGGGGCCGGGAAACGGGTACGGCCATGATCAAACCCCTTCTTCGCTCAGCGTGATCGCATGGGCCGGATGGGTGATCAATTCCTATCATTGGTCTAAACCATTCCGCTAGGGCGGCCGTGCAGAGTGGCCGAAACCCGTGGCGCGTCCTCTAATGGGGGAGCAGGCGACAGAACCCGGCCCATGCCGGCGGTGGAACAGGGGTGAGGCCGGATGACGACGCCCTCGGAGCGCGCCGGGCGGGGCCGCGCGGCCCGCAAGAAGGTCCCCCGTTCCTCGCACGGGCGCTGGATACCGAGCGCCCAGCGTCCCGACCCGCTGACCGTCCTGGAGCGCCAGGCCGCCGACCGGCTGCCCGACCTCGCCCCCGTCCGGTACGGGAGGATGGCGGCCTCCCCCTTCGCGTTCCTGCGCGGCGCCGCCGCCGTCATGGCCGCCGACCTCGCCGCCACCCGTCACACCGGACTCACCGTCCAGCTCTGCGGCGACGCCCACCTGCTGAACTTCGGCGTCTACGCCTCCCCCGAACGGACGCTCCTCTTCGACGTCAACGACTTCGACGAGACGCTCCCCGGCCCCTTCGAATGGGACGTCAAGCGGCTCGCCGCCAGCGTCACCGTCGCGGCCCTCCAGAACGGCAGTCCCCGCGCCAAGGCCCGCCGCGCCGCGCTCGTCGCCGCCGAGTCGTACCGCACCACCATGCGCCGCCTCGCCGGCCTCGGGGAGCTCGCCGTCTGGTACGAGCGGATCGACGCCGGCGAACTCGCCGCCCTCGTCCGCCCCCGCGAACGCGAACGGCTGAACCGCACCCTCGCCAAGGCCCGCCGCCGCACCAGCCTCCAGGCCCTCGACAAGCTCACCGTGCGGGACGGCGACGGCGGCCGGCGCATCGCCGACGACCCGCCGCTCCTGGAGCGCGTCGCCGACCTCGACCGGGTCGCCCTCGGCAAGATCTTCAGCGACTACCGCAGCTCGCTCCCCGAGGAGCGCCGCCTCCTCCTCGACCGCTACCGC
>NZ_JBEZUZ010000199.1:0-3371 GCF_040636735.1 Streptomyces sp. NPDC035033
CCGCCGGCCGGGCGGGACCCCGGGCGCCGGCCGGTGCGTCCGGACCGGCCGGCGGAGGGCGGCGCCGGGGGCGGCGCACGCTCCGTACGGCCCCGGCCGCGCCCGGCTCCACGACGGGGCCGCCCCGGCCGGATCGCGAGCGGGTCCCGGTCGAAACCGGCCGAAACGGCGCGGGTATCGTCGGGGCGACCACCCTGTCACCGTCCCCCCGTGGAGCGATCATGTCCGGCCAGTCCACCCGCCGTACCGTCCTGAAGGGCGCCGCTCTCGCCGGTGCCGCCGGGCTGGGAGTCGCCGCCTGCTCCACCGATTCCAAGCTGGGCCACGCCCAGGTGCCGACCCCGACCGCGCCGGTCGCCCTCGGCGCGCCGGACGAGGTCCCGGTCGGCGGCGCCAAGCTCTACCGCGAGCAGCGGGTCCTGGTGAGCTGCCCCGCCAAGGGCCAGTACAAGGCCTTCAGCGCCCAGTGCACCCACGCCGGCTGCGTCCTCGACAAGATCGAGGACAACGAGGGCAACTGCCCCTGCCACGGCAGCCGCTTCGACGTCACCACCGGCAAGGCCCTCAAGGGCCCCGCCACCGTCCCGCTCCCCGAGGTCGAGGTCCGCGTCGAGGACGGCAAGCTGGTCGCCGGCCCGAAGGCCGCGCCCTCCGCCTGACGGAGCCCCCCGGAGCCGGCCCACCGCCTCGACAGGGTCCTTGCGCCGGCCCTCCGCTTGCCGGCGGCCCCTGAACCGGGCCGGCCGGCTCACTCCCAGTCCCAGTCGATCCCCAGGATCCCGGGACGCACCCCCTGCTCCACGAAGTGCACCGTGCGGTGCCGGCCGCTCGGCGTCAGCTCCGCGCGGCCCCCGCGCGGCGCGCCCGCCGACGCCTGGGCGAAGCGCCGGCACCGGACCGGCAGCGCCGCCTCGTCGAAGGCCACCTGGAGCACGTACTGCCCGCCCGCGAAGCTGAAGCCGCGCAGGTACTCGCCGCTCGGCCCGGCCGTCCCGTCCTCGAAGCCGTACGAGAACAGATGGGTGTCGCCGGCCCGCAGCCGCGCGTCGAAGAGCAGCTCGGCGACGAGCACGCCCGTACCGGCGTGCCACCGCACCCGCCCCGTACGGCAGTTCTCCACCGCCCGCACCCGCACCCGCGCCGGATCGCACCCCGGGTCGCCGTGGTGGAGGGCGAGGTACCGGTCGACGCCGTCCCGGTGCGCCCGCACCACGTGCTGCGAGGTGCGCCCCACCAGCTCCCGGCCCGGCCCGATCCGCACCCGCTCGTGGTGGCCCACCGTGTGCAGTCCGCCGTCCGCCGGCGACTCCAGCTCCGCGAACAGCTCCTCCACCGCGCCCGACGCCTCCACCAGGGAGCGGTACGAGCGGGCCGCCGGCCGCTCCGCCCCCTCCCGGGCCACCGCGTCCTCCGCCAGCAGCCGCAGCAGCGAGTTCCCCGGCAGCTGGAGCACCTCCTCCAGCGCCCGGACCGCCTTCAGCGACTCCGGCCGCTGCGGCCGCCGGGCGCCCTGCTGCCAGTAACTCAGCGAGGTCACCCCGACCTTGACCCCCCGGTGGGCGAGGTGGTGCTGCACCCGCTGGAGCGGCAGCCCGCGCACGGCGAGCGCGGTGCGCAGGGCCAGGTGGAAGGGGCCGGTGTGCAGCAGCTGCACCAGATCGGCCTCGGTGTGGCTCACGCGGGCTCCTCGGTGTCTCCGGCGCACGCCGCGCACGCCCGTCCTCGGCGTACGCGGCGCGCGCGGTGAACGTTCACGCCCGGGCCGCGGACCGCCGCGGCCCGGACGGCGGGCGGGCTGGTGGGCGGCGGACGCGCGTTCACACCCGCGCCACACCGTTCACAGCCCGATGTCACCCCGCATTGAAGCGTGTTGACCCGAGCCCGACAACGGCCGATGCTCCAAGCGGTGTCCGGACGCCACCCCACCCCCACCCGCCCCCACCCCCGCACTGGGAGGAACCCCATGCGCAGACGACTCCAGAACAGGACGAGGGGCCTCGTGGCGTTCGCCGCCGCCGCGCTGCTCCTCGTCCCCGCCGCGGCCACGGCGTCCGCCGCGCCGGCCCCCGCCCCGGCGACGGACGGGACCGCCGCCCTCGCCGCCAAGCGCCTGAACATCACCATGCAGGCCCAGCAGAAGACCAACTGGTGCTGGGCCGCGGCCGGGAACACCATCGCCACCTGGTACGGCCGCGGCTACAGCCAGAACCAGTTCTGCAACGCCGCCTTCCAGCGGCAGCAGGGCTACGACTGCCCCAACTGGCAGGCCACCCTCGGCAACGTCCAGACCGGCCTGCGCTGGGCGGGCATCAGCCCCGGCTCGTACGTCGACGGCTGGCTGCGCTACTCCACCGTCCAGACGGAGATCGACGCCGGCCGGCCGGTCGAGACCCGCATCCAGTGGTCGAGCGGCGGCGGCCACATGCACGTCGTGTACGGCTACGACGACGCGAACAGCTGGGTGTACTGGGGAGATCCGTGGCCTTCCAGCAATCGCTACAACTGGGCCTCCCACGCGTGGTACGTGAACAACGCCTCCTTCTCCTGGACCCACTCGCTCTACCGGATCGGGGCGTGACGACGATGACCGCGACGACCACGACGACCACCTCCGCGACCACCGGGGCCGCCGCCACGGCGCTCGTGACCGGAGCCGCCGCGCTCCTCGCCCTCGGCCTCGCGGCTCCCACCGCCGCCGCGGCCCCGGGCGCCGACCCGCTGCCGGCCGCGCCGACCGCCGAGCAGGCCGCCGCCGCGCCGGAGACGCTCGCCACCCTCGGCCGCTTCTTCGCCCGCGACGGAGCGCTCGCCCGTACCGCCGCGGCGCCCCGGATATCCGGCCCCTCCGTGCCGGTCCGGATCCTCAGCGCCGACTTCGTCGCCGGCGCGGCGGACGCGCCCGTGGCCCGCGAGGAGTACCGGGCCAGCCTCGCCGTCGCCGCCGACGGCCAGAAGGCGTCCCTGTGGACGGTCCGCGGCCCCGGCGGCTGGCGGGTGGTGAACATCGCCACCGGCGACGACGAGATCCGGTACGCGCGCGAAGGAGCCCGGAAACTCCCCGGCGGCCTGGTCTTCCGCGAACCGCAGATCGACGCCTGGTACGTCCAGAAGGGCGCGAAGGTGCTGCCGCTGGACACGGACGCGGTGAACGCCGTCGGCGCCGGCGGCACGACCCTCGCCGCCTACCGGGACCGCGTCACGCGCGCGTACGCCGACAAGCTCCCCGCCTCCGACTACGCCCGCAAGGGCGCGGCGGGCGGCTACGCCCCCGGCGCGCCCGTCCCCGGGGCCGTCGTCCCCGGCGTGGGCGCGCCCGCGACGACCGGCGCCACCCCCCTGCGGGCGTCGTCCGCGGCGGGCGGGTCCTGGCA
>NZ_JBEZUZ010000200.1:0-3088 GCF_040636735.1 Streptomyces sp. NPDC035033
GGCCTTGTGGCTCTTCTGCCACGGCTCCCCGGTCGGTACGAACACCACCTCGTCGAGGTGGAACAGGGCGGCGACCTCGCTGGCCGCCACCAGTGTCACTCATGGCGGTCACGACGTTACGTTCCGCGTTCGCGTCCGCGCAAAGGGGCGGGCGCGCACCGGCATGGTTTCGGCCGGTGTTTACTTCGGGCGCCCGGCCCCGGCCGGGCTCACAGGTTCCGCTCGGCCCACACGGTCAGGGCGTCGCGCACCAGGACGGCAGTGCCCTCGCCGTGCCGGTCGTAGTTCTTGGTGAACCGGGGGTCGTCCACGTACATCTGGCCGAGCCCGATCAGGTACTCCTTCGTCGGCCGCGTGGTGCCGGACAGCCACTCGTACTGGCGGCGGGCCAGGTCCTGCACCTCGTCGCTGTCCGCCGCGAGCCCGGCGGCGGCCGCCGCGCCGAAGTCGCGGGCGATGGCCGCCTGCGTCTCCATGAACTCCTTCTTCTCGGCGTCGCTCAGCGAGCGCCACCAGCGGTCGCCCCGCTCGTAGGCGTCGCGGCCCCACCGTTCGGTGACCTCCGCCTCGTACTGCGTGTGGTCGAAGCCGTCGAAGACTTCCTCGGCCATGAGCCGTTCTCCTCTCTCGGTCTTGTGGAGAGTGGTCCGTACGGCCTCGATCTGCCGCCCGATGCGCTCGCGCTCCTGTTCCAGGAGGGCCAGATGCGTGCGCAGGGCGGCCGAGGTGTCCCGCTGGCCTTCGAGGACCTCGGCGATGGCGGGCAGCGAGAGCCCGAGCTCGCGCAGCAGCAGGATCCGCTGCAGCCGGACGAGCGCCGCCTGGTCGTAGTACCGGTAACCGTTCGTGCCGATCCGGCTCGGCTCCAGCAGCCCCAGCTCGCCGTAGTGGCGCAGCGTGCGGCTGGTGGTGCCGGCCTTCCTGGCGATCTCCTGGATCGACCACTCCATGACGGGAACGGTAGAACTTGACGTTACGTAAAGGTCAAACCCGCATCCGGGGGCAGGAACGCCGAAGGCCCGGACCGTCCTGAGACGGTCCGGGCCTTCGGGCCACTGAGTAGCGGGGACAGGATTTGAACCTGCGACCTCTGGGTTATGAGCCCAGCGAGCTACCGAGCTGCTCCACCCCGCGTCGGTGAACACGACCTTACGGCATGGGCGGCGGAAACCGAAATCGGTTTCCTCAGCAGCCGCAGTCCTCGGCGTCGACGGGCGCCGTCAGCGGGTCCGCGGCGCGCTCCGCCGGGCCCTCCCAGGTCTCGTACGGGAAGCCCTCGCGGGCCCAGTACTCGAAGCCGCCGAGCATCTCCTTCACCTGGAAGCCCAGCTCCGCGAGGGCGAGCGCCGCGCGCGTGGCGCCGTTGCAGCCGGGGCCCCAGCAGTAGGTGACGACCGGGACGGCCTTGTCGAGGAGCTGCTCCGCCTGCTCGGGGATGAGCGCGGTGGGCAGGTGGACGGCGCCGGGGACGTGGCCCTGGTCCCAGGAGGCGGTGGAGCGGGAGTCGATCACCACGAAGCCGGGGTCGGTGCCCTCGGCGCGGGCGTCGGCCAGCGCGGCGGCGACGTCGGAGACGTCCGCGTGGAAGGCGAGGCTGGCGGAGAAGTAGGCGGCCGCGGCGGCGGGCGAGGCCGGCGGGGTGCGCAGTACGGGGTTGACCCGGGTCCCTGTCGTCGTCATGGTGATCAATCTACGGACGAAGATCATCGCGCTGAAGTGGCGTTCCACGGTGGTCGGGGGATTCGGCCGGGGAAAACCGGGCGATCGCTCCCGGCCGGCGTGGATCTCACGGGCCGAGACCGGTGGAGGGCGGGTGCGCGCGCGTACGGGCGCTTCCGGCCGCCGCCGCGCCGTCACACACGCGCGATCCGATCCGTCATGGGGACATGACGGGACGCGAAGGGGGAGACCGGCAGATGGACGGGACCACGGCGGAGGGAACCGGCGGCACGGCGGAGGGTTCCGGCGGCACGGCGGAGGGCACCGGCGGCGGGTCGGAGGGTTCCGGCGGCGGGTCGGACGCGGACGCGCTGGCGCGCCGCTTCGACGCCGACCGGGGGCACCTGCGGGCCGTCGCCTACCGGATGCTCGGCTCGCTCGCCGAGGCGGAGGACGCGGTCCAGGAGACCTGGTTCAAGCTCAGCCGCACCGACGTGAGCGGGGTCGCCAACCTCACCGGCTGGCTGACCACGGTCATCGGCCGGGTCTGCCTGGACATGCTGCGCTCGCGCGGCTCCCGGCGCGAGGACCCGCTCGACCACTTCGTCCCCGACCCGATCGTGCGCGTCCCCGGCGCCGGCGACCCGGAGCACGCCACCGAGCTGACCGAGTCGGTCGGGCTGGCCCTGCTCGTCGTCCTGGAGACGCTGGGCCCCGCCGAGCGGCTCGCCTTCGTGCTGCACGACATGTTCGCCGTCTCCTTCGAGGAGATCGCGCGGATCGTGGACCGCACCCCGGCGGCCACCCGGCAGCTGGCCAGCCGGGCGCGGCGCCGCGTCCAGGACGCCGACCCGGGGCCGGGCCCCGGCCCGCGCCGCCAGCGGGAGATCGCCGACGCCTTCCTGGCCGCCTCGCAGGGCGGCGACTTCGAGGGGCTGCTGGCCGTCCTCGACCCGGACGCGGTGCTGCGCGCCGACGGCGGCACGCTCCTCGCCGGCGCCTCCAAGCTGGTGCGGGGCGCCGAGGCGATCACCCGGCAGGCCCTCATGTACGCGACCTTCCGCAAGGCCTCGCTGCCGCTGGTCGTCAACGGGCAGCCGGCCGTCCTGTCGGTCGTCGACGGCAAGCCGACCGCGCTCATGGCCTTCACGATCGTCGGCGACCGCATCGTCCAGCTGCACGTCCTGGCCGACCCGGAGCGCATCGCCGCCCTGGACATCCCGGAGGAGGCCCTGGCCCGCGCCGCGTACCCGGAGGACTGAGGGAGCGGCCGCGGGCGGGACGGCCCCCGCCCGCGTCAGGCCGTCCCGCGGGCGCCCGTCCGGGGGCGGCGCGCCTCCCGGCCCTCGCGCCCGGGGCCGTGCTGGGGGCGGCCGAGCTCTTCGACGGGGTGGGGCTCGACTACGAGCGGGCCTTCGGGAGGCTGCCC
>NZ_JBEZUZ010000201.1:0-3088 GCF_040636735.1 Streptomyces sp. NPDC035033
GCCGCGGGGGGCGCGGGGGCGCGCGCCCCCCGCGGTCCGGCCCCGAGGGCCGGGCGAGCGGGCGTCAGCGGTGGCGCAGGCGGCCGAGCAGGCGGCGTGCCTGGGCGCGCCTGCGGGGGTCGGCCGCGGCACGGCGCAGGGACGCCGCCGCGCCACGGCCCTGAGGGCTGCGGGCGAATCGCTTGATGCGGTCCAGCAGTGCGCTCATGGGATTCTCCTCCGGTCTCGAACGCGCGGGACGGTTTCCGCGTCCTGGCACCGCGTGTTGCCCCGAGCGGCCGTTCCACACCCTCAGCTTTCTGATCAGGCGTCAGAGGGCTTGCTCGGGAGGGACGTTCGCACGGGGCGGCGGCGCTGCCGGTGCGCTCGTCCGGGTTCCGTTCCCCGCCCCGTCCCCGGGCGCGCCGCCCGGCGGGCCGGTCAGCGCGAGTCCGAGCGCGACGAGGGCCGCGGCCACGGCCCGCCCGGCGGCGGGCCGCTCCGGCCGGGCCGCGGAGGACCGGCGCGGCCGGCGCGGCCGGTGCGCACGGTGTGCCCCCGCCTCCCGCGAGGAGGGTGCGGCGGAGGGCGCGGAGGCGCGGCCGGCGGTCCTCGGGTCGGCGAGGATCCGGGCGCAGGTGGCGGCGTCCGGCCGGGCCTCGGGGGAGCGGTCGGTCATCGCCGTGAGCAGGCGGGCGAGTTCCTCTGGCAGGCCGGGCGGCAGCACCGGAGGACGGTCCAGGTGCGCGAGGGCCGCCTCCAGCGGCGCCCCGCCGTACTCCGCCTCGCCCTTGAGGGTTTCGAGCAGCACGAGGCCGAGGCTGTACACGTCGGCCGCGGGCCCCGTGCCACGGCCCAGGGCCTGCTCGGGCGCCATGTAGGAGGCGGTGCCGACGAGAGCGCCCGCGCCGCCGGGGGCGTCGTCCGGGGCCTCGACGCGGCGGGAGATGCCGAAGTCCGTGAGGTGCGGGGCCCCCGACCGGTCCAGCAGGATGTTCGACGGCTTGACGTCGCGGTGGACGACGCCGTGACCGTGCACGTGGGCGAGGGCCGAGGCCAGGGCGGCCCCCGTCCGGCAGGTCTCGGCGGGCGTGAGGACCCCGCGGGCGATCCGCCGCCGCAGGGTCGTCCCCCGGACGAGCCGCATCACCAGGAACGGCCGGCTCCCGTCACGGCCCGCGTCGTAGAGGGTCACCAGGCCGGGATGGTGCATCCGGGCCAGCAGCCGGGCCTCCTCGCCGCACTGGACGTCGGCCCGGCGGGCGCCCGCGGGCCGGAACACCTTCACCGCCACGGGACGTCGCAGCCGCAGGTCCAGCGCCTCGTACACGTCCGCCGCGCCGCCCCGGCCCAGGAGGCGGTCGAGCCGGTAGCGCCCGGCGACGGTGCGGGCCGTTCCTGTGGCGTCCGGACGTACGGGCCTCGCTCGGACCTGCATCGGGGGCTCCCTGGGGGTGTGGCCGGCCCGCTGCGGACGGGCCGGGAGTCGGGTGCGTCGCCCGCCGGTGCGCGTGCGGGCCCGCGGCTGAACGCGTGCCCCGTCCCGCCATGAACATCCCCTGGGAAAAGGCGGATCGACGGTTCCGGCGTGCGCGCGGGGCCGGGCGGGGCACGGCCCCGCGCGTCTTCGAGGACGGGGGAATGATCCCCCGGGGCCCGGGTACGCGGATGCTGTCCGACCCCGGGGGAGGAGCGACCGGCCAGGGGTCCGGGACCGTCCGTCGCCGTGATCGCCGTCGGCGCCGTCCCGGCGTTCGCGTCCGGCCGGAAGCCCGGAACGGTCGGCCCCGGTCCGGACGGGCACCGGCCCGCTCGGGACCGCGGTCCGCACCGGCGTACCGCGCCACCGCCGGACGACGGCCCCGCCGACGGCACCCACGGTCACCGACGACCGTCGTGAACCGCTCCGGAGCGGCCCGCGCATCCGCGCCGCACCCCGTACGAACACAGCGACAGAGGAGTGACAGAGATGACCGACCATCTGTGGTCCTTCAGCACCGAGTCCGGCCACCTGACGGGCACCGACCTCACCGGGTGGCGCGTCGAGGCGTCCGACGGGCACATCGGCAAGGTGGACAAGCACTCCGACGAGGTGGACGACTCCTACCTGGTCGTCGACACGGGCGTCTGGATCTTCGGCAAGGAGGTGCTGGTCCCGGCGCGGGCCGTGACCCGCGTCGACCTGGAGGAGCGGACCCTCCACCTCGCCCTGTCGAAGGAACAGGTCAAGGACGCGCCCGAGTTCGTCTCCGACAAGCACCTCGCGGACCGCCAGTACCGCGAGGAGATCGGCCAGTACTACCGCACGTCCTGGCCCTTCCCGGGAGGCATGGGCGGCGGTCTCTGAGGGCCGCCGGCACGCACGGCGCGGCAGCGCGTCCCCGACGGGGGCGGCCCCCGCCCGGGAGAAGCCCGAGAAGCCCGAGAAACCCCGGGGGAAACCCGGGGAAACCCGAGAGAGAGGTGTCGTCATGTCCAAGGTGGAGGAGTCGGTCGAGGTCGAGGTCCCGGTGCGCGCCGCCTACGACCAGTGGACCCAGTTCGAGACGTTCCCGCGCTTCATGGACGGCGTGGAGCGGATCGAGCAGCGCACGGACACGCTCACCCACTGGGTCACGGAGATCGGCGGGGTGCGGCGCGAGTTCGACGCCGTCATCACCGAGCAGATCCCGGACGAACGCGTCGCGTGGACGACGGTCGAGGGCGAGGCCCGTCAGGCGGGCGTCGTCACGTTCCACCGTCTCGACGCGACCCGGACGAAGGTCATGCTCCAGATGGACTTCGCCCCCGAGGGGCTGACGGAACAGGCGGGCGACAAGCTCGGCTTCGTCAAGCGCAAGGTGGCCGGCGACCTCAAGCGGTTCAAGTCGTTCATCGAGGAGCGCGGCGGCCTGCAGACGGGCGGCTGGCGCGGATCCGTCTGAGGATCCGGCGCCGGCGCGTCCCTCGGCAGGGGCGACGGGAATCGAACCTGCGGCATCCGGTCGGGGAGACCGGCGCTCCGGCCGTCCGGGCGCCGCAACACGGCCTTCACACGCGCCGGATGACGAGGGGACAGAATGGGCCCATGATCCGGTTCGAACAGGTGACCAAGCGCTATCCGGACGGC
>NZ_JBEZUZ010000202.1:0-2907 GCF_040636735.1 Streptomyces sp. NPDC035033
GTGGGCGGGCTTTCGAAGTCCGCCGACTCGGAGCTGCGCCACTACGAGGACTCCCGGCGGCATGGCCGCCGGGACGCAACCGACCCGGACGCGCTCCGGCGAACGTTCGCCGAGGCGGGAACTACCAGTGGGGCCGAATGCCGCGTGCGCCGTCGCATCGGGCCTTGCGGGGCATGCGGCCCCCAGGTCAGGCGTTGTCGTCGTTGATGAGGAGGATCTTGCCGAGGTGACCGCCGGCCTCCATCAGACGATGTCCCTCCGCCGCGTCCGCCATGGGTACGGTCTGGTCGATGACCAGCTTCACCGCCCCGTTCTCGATCATCGGCCACACGTTCTCCTGAACCGCAGCCACGACCTCGGCCTTGTACTCCTTCGAACGCGTCCGCAGCGTCGTCCCGTGCACCGACGCCCGCTTGAACACGATCTCCGCGAGATTCAGCTGCCCCTCCAGCCCCTTCTGCAGACCGATCACCACCAGCCGACCGTCAGCCGCCAGGGAACGCACGTTGCGCTCCAGGTAGTCACCGCCCACGACATCGAGGATCACGTCATAGGGGCCCTGCTCGGTGAAGTCCTCGGTGCGGTAGTCGATCGCCACATCCGCACCCAACTCCCGGGCCTGAGCGGCCTTCTCCGCCCCTCCCACGGTCGTGACGACGCGGGCGCCCAGAGCCTTGGCGATCTGGATCGCCATCGTCCCCACGCCGCCGGCGCCACCATGCACCAGCAGCGTCTCCCCGGGCTTCAGCCCCGCGGTCATGACGATGTTCGACCACACCGTCGCCGTCACCTCCGGCAGGCCTGCCGCCTCCGTCAGCCCCACGCCCTTCGGAATCGTCAGCAGCTGGCCTGCCGGCACGGCGACCTTCTGCGCGTACCCGCCACCCGTCAGCAGCGCGCAGACCTCGTCCCCCACCTGCCAACCGGTCACGCCCTCACCGACCGCGCTGATACGCCCCGAGACCTCCAGCCCCGGATACGGCGACCAGCCCGGCTGCAACGGGTACAGACCCCACCGCTGCATCACGTCCGCCCGGTTCAAAGCGCTGGCCACGACATCGATGACCACCTCACCCGCGCCGGGTGTCGGATCCTCGACGTCCACCCACTGCAGAACCTCAGGACCACCATGCTCCGTGATCGACACAGCCTTCACGACAACTCCGTTCCACGACCGAAATAAAGGACTCTCGCAACCGGGGAAGACGCGGTAGGCCCGCCTCGGCGAAAGGTGTGGCGCTCCATCCGGGCCGGAAGCGTGCCTTCCGGTGCGGGGAGCGGTGATCCGGCCTGAGCGGGATCACCGAGAACCCAATGTGTACGCCACTTACATTACCCCAGAGAAGTAAGCACCGCAAACATCAGGGAGGAATCTGCGGCTTCCGGAGACCCGAACCGCCTCCCACCCCGACACAAAGACGCTGGTCAAAGCTTGGTTACTGAGGCTCCCCCCGTCTCTGGCAGCAACATGCGTCCGGAAGCAGAGGGCGGGCACGGGCGACGAAAGGCAGGCGGCGGTGACCGAGAGCCACCCCTCGGTCACGACGGGCTCCGGGACCTGGGTGGAAAGCGGCGAGCACCCCTTCACCGTAGGGGTAGGTGACACGATCCCGCTCCAGGACACCCTCCCGGTCGAGCAGATGGCGCAGTTCAACCGTGAACGCCCCCGAGTACCAGCCCCACGCGAAGTGCTGCGGAGCGTTCGACCACTTCGAGGTCGCTCGCCACGTCACGGAGGCGGCCCTGCTGACGGGCGCCCGCACGGACCTGGTCGCACGGTTCTCCGCCATCGCCGGCGAACGGGGCAGCCACGGCCCCTGGCCCCTGGCGCATCCCGCTCCATCTCGCGGTCAACGTGGCGGACACTCCCTCACCAACCGGCGCTGGAGGGCGCTTTCACTTTCCGGACCACCATCGAGCCGGCCCTGGACCAGCGTCACTGAAGCTGTCCGGACCCGGGCAGGACTGTAGACCCGTGGTAGAGACCGCCGACCCGGATGGACAGGTATCCGGGCCGGCGGGGCAGGTGGCGCACAGGTTCACGACCGTACGGACGGGGCGGCATGGCAGCGGCTCATCCGGGTCACCGGCGGGAAAGCGTCCTCGGAGGAAACAGCACGGCGGGACCAGGCTGCCGGACGGCCGGGCCGAGACCTGTCGAGTCCTGTGCAGAAGATGCGCGCGGTCAGGTCCCGGGGTACGTCGACGGTGTGCCCCTGTCAGGGCATGGGCGGATACGCAGGACCGGCTGTTCGCCCCGGGGCGGCGGCTTCGGGCCGGGTTCGTCCGCTACGGCGTCGGCAGGGTGATCTCCCGCTTGAGGATCTTGCCGCTGGGGCCCAGCGGGAGCTGGTCCACGAGCTGTACCCGGCGGGGGTACTTGTAGGCCGCCACCCGTTCCTTGACGTACTCCCGCAGCTCGTCGGGGGTGGCCTGCGCGGAGGGGCGCAGGACGACCGCGGCCGCGACCTCTTCGCCCAGTTCGGCGTGCGGGACGCCGATCACGGCGGCCAGGGCGACGGCCGGGTGCTCGTGGAGGACCTCTTCGATCTCGCGCGGGTAGACGTTGTAGCCGCCACGGATGATCATGTCCTTCTTGCGGTCGACGACGTACAGGTAGCCGTCCTCGTCCGCGCGGGCGAGGTCCCCGGTGCGCAGCCAGCCGTCGGGGATGGCGGCCGCCGTGTCCTCGGGCCGGTTCCAGTAGCCCTTCATCACGTTGGGACCCCGCACGGCGAGCTCGCCGATCGCGCCGGGGGCCACGTCCTGCCCCTTGTCGTCCAGGAGCCGCACCTCGACATCCCGGATGGGGGTGCCGATCGAGCCGGCCTTGCGGGGCCGGTCGGGGTGGTTGAAGGTGACGACCGGGCTGGTCTCGGACATGCCGAAGCCCTCCAGGACCGCGCA
>NZ_JBEZUZ010000203.1:0-2620 GCF_040636735.1 Streptomyces sp. NPDC035033
ACCTGGAGGAGACCGTCCGGGCCCTCACCGACACCCCGCGCTCCGCCCGCCGCGAGGCCGCCGAGGACGCCGCCGCCCGGGCCGCCTTCCCCGCCCGCGCGGGGCCCTGCCCCGAACCCGGCTGGCTCCTCATCTCCCTCGGCGTGGACCGGAACTGAGGGCGCCGCCCGTCGCCGCCCGCGACGGCCAGGCAGCCCTCCCGCACCCCCTCCCGAGGACGGACCGACACCCATGCACGCCTCCCCGCCCCTGCACACCCCCCTGTCCCCGTACGCGCCCCCGCGTCCGCACCCGACCGTCGGCGACACCCCCGTGCTGTGGACCGACGACGGCTACTGGGCCAAGCTCGAAGGCTTCAACTCCGGCGGCATCAAGGACCGTCCGGCCCTCCACATGGTCGAGCAGGCCCGCCGCCGGGGCGACCTGCGGCCCGGCGCGCCCGTCGTCGAGTCGACCTCCGGCACCCTCGGCCTCGGCCTCGCCCTCGCCGGGGTGATCCACGGCCACCCCGTGCACGTCGTCACCGACCCCGGTCTGGAGCCGATCGTCCACCGGATGCTCACCGCCCACGGCGCCACCGTGCACGTCGTCACCGAACCCCACCCCACCGGCGGCTGGCAGCAGGCCCGCAAGGACCGGGTCGCCGAACTCCTCGCCCGCCTCGACGGCGCCTGGTGGCCCGACCAGTACGGCAACCCCGACAACCCCGCCGCCTACGCCGGGCTCGCCGCCGAACTGTCCGCGCGGCTCGACCGGATCGACGTCCTCGTCTGCGCGGTCGGCACCGGCGGCCACTCCGCCGGCATCGCCCGCGCCCTGCGCGCCACCAGCAGCCCCGCCCTGGAGCTCGTCGGCGTCGACTCGATCCGCTCCACCGTCTTCGGGCTGCCCGCCGGGGAGCGGCTGATGCGCGGCCTCGGCTCCTCCATCCACCCGGCCAACGTCGACCACGCGGCCTTCGACGAGGTCCACTGGGTCGCCCCGGCGGAGGCCGTCCGCTCGGCCCGCCGGCTCGCCGCCCGCCAGTACGCCACCGGCGGCTGGAGCGTCGGCGCGGTCGCGCTCGTCGCCGGCTGGCTGGCCCGCACCCGCCCGCGCGGCACCCGCATCGCGGCCGTCTTCCCCGACGGCCCGCAGCGCTACTTCGACACCGTCTTCAACGACGAGTACTGCGCCGCCCACGGCCTCCTCGACGGCCCCGTGCGCGACGAACCGGCCGCCTACCGGGGCCCCGAGGGCATCGAGGAGTGGACCCGCCGGGTCCTGGACCGCACGGCGGCCGTCCCCGGGACGGGAGCGGCGCGTTGAGCACCACGAGCGGCACGAGCACCCCCGCCGCCGCGCCGCCCCGGGGCGGGATCTGGCGGCGGAGCCGCACCTTCGACCCGGCCGTCCGGCTGCTCTTCCTCAACCAGCTCACCATCAACCTCGGCTTCTACATGCTGATGCCCTACCTGGCCGCCCACCTGGCCGACAGGCTCGGGATGGCGGCCTGGGCGGTCGGGCTCGTCCTCGGCGTCCGGAACCTCTCCCAGCAGGGCATGTTCCTCGTCGGCGGGGCGCTCGCCGACCGGCTCGGCTTCAAGCCGCTCATCGTGGCCGGCTGCGCGCTGCGGACCGCCGGCTTCGGCGCGCTCGCCTTCGCCCAGTCGCTGCCCGTGCTGATCGCCGCCTCGCTCGCCACCGGCCTCGCGGGCGCGCTCTTCAACCCGGCCGTCCGTGCCTGCCTGGCGGCGGAGGCCGGGGAGGAGCGCCGGGTGGAGGCGTTCGCCCTGTTCAACGTCTACTACCAGGCCGGCATCCTGCTCGGCCCGCTGGTCGGGGTGGCGCTCACCGGGGTGTCGTTCCGGCTGACCTGCGGGGTCGCCGCCCTGCTCTTCCTGGGCCTGACCCTGGTGCAGCTGCGGCACCTGCCCGGCTCGGCGGGCGGCGGCCGGCCGGCGCCGGAGGGGGGCGCGGAGGGCGGCGCCCGGGGCCAGTTCCGCACCGTCCTCGGCAACCGGACCTTCTGGCTCTTCTCGCTCGCCATGACCGGCTCGTACGTCCTGTCCTTCCAGGTCTACCTGGCGCTGCCGCTCGCGGCGGGCGGCACGGGCGTGACGACCGCGCTCTTCGTCGTCTCCGCGCTCGTCGCGCTCGCCGGGCAGCTGCGGATCACCGCCTGGTGCGCGGCCCGGCTCTCCCGCGAGCGGAGCCTCGTCGGCGGACTCGCGCTGATGGGCGGCGCCTTCCTGCTGCCGGCCGCGCTCGGCCGGGGCGCGCCGGCGCTGCTGCTGTGCGCGGCGGTCCTGGCGGTGGCGAACGCGGTGCTCTACCCGTACGAGATGGACACCGTCGTCGCCCTCTCCCGGGGGCGCTGGGTGGCCACCCACTACGGGCTCTACAACACCGTGTGCGGGATCGGCATCACCCTCGGGAACCTCGGCACGGGCGTGCTGCTCGACGTCACGGGGTGGACGGAGGCGCCGTGGCTGGCGCTGGCGGCGATCGGCCTGGTCTGCGCCGTGGCGGTCGCGGCCCTGGGGAGGGGAGGGCGTCTGCGGAGCGAGTAGGCCCCGGCCGGGGCGGTCCGGGGGCCCGCCGGTCCCCGCCGGGCCCGGGCCCGCCGGTCCCCGCCGGG
>NZ_JBEZUZ010000204.1:0-2549 GCF_040636735.1 Streptomyces sp. NPDC035033
GGCGCCGCGCCAGACGCGTGAGGTGCGGTAGACCCGGCGGACCAGGTCGGGCGGGGCCGGGTCGGGGTGGAGGGCGAGGCGGCGGAGGGCGGGGCTCGAGAGCGGCCGGCTCGTACCTCTCGTCCACGTCGGGGTCGTCCACCCGCGTCAGGTGGGGGTGGTCCGGGACGGCGTAGGGGCCGGTCCAGGGGAACTGGTTCCGTTCGCTGTTCTCCGAAACGCTCATGGGCATCGTCTCGCCGGACTCCCGCACGCTAAACCTGGCGGGTCCGGGCCCGCCCGGACCCGGATCCGGGCGGGCCCCGATCGCGCCGGGCCCTCGGCACGGCCCCGCCCGGCGCGCCGGCGGCGGGCTCCACCGCATCGGTTCCGAAGGCGCGGGCAGGCGACGGGAAGACGGCGCATACGGACCGGTCCGCCCCCCGGCGACCCGGTCGCCGTCCCCAGCGAAGGGAGACCCCATGACTCGTACCGTCGCACAGGTGATCGTCGACGGGCTCGCCGACCTCGGCGTCGGCCGTGTCTTCGGCGTGGTCGGCGACGCGCTCAACCCGCTCACCGACGCCATCCGGACCACCGAGGGCATCGACTGGACCGGCTTCCGCCACGAGGAGGCGGCGGCCTTCGCCGCCGGAGCGCGCGCCCAGCTCTCCGGGGAACTGGCCGTCTGCATGGGCACGGTCGGACCGGGCTCGGTGCACCTGCTGAACGGGCTGTACGACGCGGCCAAGAGCGGGGCGCCGGTCCTGGCGATCTGCGGCCAGGTGCCGCTGTCGGAGGTGGGCGGGGACTACTTCCAGGAGGTCGACAACGACCTCCTCTTCCGGGACGTTGCCGTCTACCGGGCCACCGTGACCTCCCCCTCCCAGCTGCCCCGGCTGCTGGAGTCCGCGGTGCGGGCCGCCGTGACCGGGCGGGGCGTGGCGGTGCTGACCGTCCCCGGGGACCTCGGCGACCGGGAGGTCGAGGAGGACCGGCCGACCCGGTTCGCGCTGCCGCGCCCGGCCGTCACGCGCCCCGACGACCCGGCGCTCGCCGAGGCGGCCGAGGTGATCGCCCGGGGCTCGCGGGTCACCCTCCTGGTCGGGCGCGGCGCCCGGGAGGCCCGCGCGGAGGTGCTGCGCGCCGCCGAGCTGCTGTCGGCGCCGATGGTGCTGACCCTGAAGGGCAAGGAGGGCTTCGAGGACGAGAACCCGTACGAGGTCGGGCAGACCGGGCTCATCGGCAACCCGGCCGCGGCCCACGCCATGGACTCCTGCGACACGCTCGTCATGCTCGGGACGGACTTCCCCTACCGGGACTGGTATCCGGAGGACTGCCGGGTCGTGCAGATCGACACCCGCGAGGAGCACCTCGGGCGCCGCGTCCCGGTGGACGTCGGGCTCGCCGGGGACGTGGGGGCGACGCTGCGGGCCCTGCTGCCGCTGCTCGCGCCCGTCCCGTCGCGCTCCCACCTCGACGAGGCCCGCGAGCGGTACGCGGAGTGGCGGAAAGGCCAGGCCGCCCTCGCCGACCCCGCCCACGACCGGCGGCTGCTCGGACGGGTGCGGGCCGTGTTCGACAACCGGGAGGCGGACATCCGTCCCGAAGCCCTCGCGGCGGCCGTCGACCGCCACGCCGACGACGACGCGATCTTCACCTCGGACACCGGGATGGCCACCGTCTGGCTCTCGCGGCTCGTGCGGATGCGCGGCACCCGGCGGCTGCTCGGCTCCTACAACCTCGGTTCCATGGCCAACGCCATGCCGCAGGCCATCGGGGCGCAGCTGTGGGCGCCGGACCGGCAGGTCGTGGCCTTCTGCGGCGACGGCGGCCTCGGCATGCTGCTCGGCGACCTGATGACCATCCGCTCCGAACGGCTGCCGGTGAAGCTCGTCGTCTTCGACAACCGCCGCCTCGGCATGGTCAAGCTGGAGCAGGAGCAGGCGGGGCTTCCCGAGTTCGGGACGGTCCTGGACAACCCCGACTTCGCCGCGGTGGCCGAGGCGCTCGGGCTGACCGGCATCCGCGTCACCGCGCCGGGCGAGCTGGACGGGGCCGTGCGCAGGGCGCTCGCCCTCCCCGGCCCGGTCCTCCTCGACGTGCTGACCAATCCGGCGGAGGTGGCCGTGCCGGGGAAGCCGACGGTGTCGCAGGGATGGGGCTTCGCCATCGCCAAGATCAAGGAGAACCTCCCCTCCGGTGCGCACTGAACGGCGGTGCGCCTGATTTATGGTGGTTTGTTCTCGCTGGTTCCGGTGAGAAGTCCTGTCGTCAGACGTGTCACGCGGAGTTTCACACGCAGTAAGGAGCGATCCCTCGTGTCCGGTGAGCAGAAGATGAAGGCCAAGGCCGAGCAGGCCAAGGGCAAGGTCAAGGAGACGGTCGGCCGGATGACCGACGACGAGCGCCTGGAGGCGGAGGGCCGGGCCGAGCAGGCCAAGGGCGACGCGCGCGGCGCGAAGGAGAAGGCGAAGGACGTCTTCAAGCACTGACCCGCCGGACGACGGACCTCGTCCGGCACGGCACCGCTGGCTCGGCATGCTGGAGCAGGCGGTGCAGGACCGCAA
>NZ_JBEZUZ010000205.1:0-2546 GCF_040636735.1 Streptomyces sp. NPDC035033
ACCGGTTTCGGGCTCGCCGTGTGGCGGGCGCCGACCGACAACGACGAGGGCGCGCCCTGGCAGCCGCCGTTCCGCGCGTCCGGGCCTTTTTCCGCCCACCCCCTTGCCGATTGGTATGGACCAATGCGAGTCTCTACCCGGTCGCACGGATTTCAACTTCCGTGCGCCACGCGCGCGTTGCTCGTCCCGTACTCCCCCACGCACGAGAGAGAGCCCCCGCATGCCCGCCTCCCGCCGCACCGCCGCCGGCGTCGCCGCCCTGTCCGCCGCGGCCGCCCTCGTCGGTCTCACCCCCACCACCGCCGCCGCCCACGGGGCCGTCTTCAACCCGGTGAGCCGGATCGCCGCCTGTTACGCCGAGGGCCCCGAGAGCCCCGACTCGCAGGTGTGCAAGGACCTCGTCGCCGACTCCGGCACCCAGCCGCTCTACGACTGGAACGAGGTCAACATCGCCAACGCCGACGGCAACCACCGGGCCCTCATCCCCGACGGCAAGCTCTGCTCGGCGAACCGCGAGAAGTACCGGGCCCTGGACTGGGCGCGCACCGACTGGCCCGCCACCGCCGTCTCCGCCGGCGCCTTCGGCTTCAAGATCCGGGCCACCGCCGCCCACTCCGGCACGATGACGATGTACCTCACCAAGGCCGGCTTCGACCCGACGCAGCCGCTGAAGTGGTCCGACCTCGACGCCACCCCGGTCGCGGTGCACCAGACCACCCGCACCGCCACCGACGGGTACTACTCCTTCACCGGGAACCTGCCGGCCCGCTCCGGCCGCCACATCGTCTACATGGTGTGGCAGCGCAACGACAGCCCCGAGGCGTTCTACAGCTGCTCGGACGTCACCTTCGGCGCGGCCGCCGCGGCGACCGCCACCGGGGCCGAGGCGCCCACCGAGGCCGAACTGGCCGCCGGCGCCCGGCTGTCCACCGTGAGCCACGCGGGCCACGGCGGCGACGAGCAGCCGCCCGCGCTCTCCGCCGGGACGGCAGGGGCCCCGGCCTCCCCGCTGCCCCTGGCCCTGGCCGGCGCGGGCGCGCTCGCCGCCTTCGGCGCGGGCAGCCTGCTCCTGGGCCGCCGCCGCTCCTCCGCCTCCTGACCCGCCCTTCCGCCTCCGGGCGCACCGCTCCGCCTCCATGAGGAGCCGGAAGCCGAATGGAGCCCCCTGAAGCCATCCTTCAGGGGGCGATTTCGCGCCATCTGTACGGGGACGGGTGGAAGCCGGGACGTTCGTGGACAGCCTTGGAGAAAGCTCTGTTCGAACGGCCGTCAGCGCACCACCGTCCGCCCGTGAAGGAGAGCGCTCCATGCGGAACCAGCAGCGGTGGGTCTACCACCGCGGGGAAGGGCTGCGCACGTTCGGGGTGGAGGAGGAGCTCCTCCTGGTCGATCCCGAGACCGGGCTCCCCCAGCCCCTGGCCGGCACCGTCACCGAGATCGCCGCCTGGCACGCCGACGCCGGGCCGCGGACCGATGGACCGGAACCGGCGAAGCCCGAGCTGTACTACGAGCAGCTGGAGATCGGCACCTCCCCCTGCACGACCACCCCCCAGCTCGCCGACCAGCTGCGGCGGGCCCGGCTCGCCGCCGCCGCCGCGGCCAAGGAGGCCGGAGTGGCGGTCGCGGCCCTCGCGACCCCGCCCGTGGACTTCGGTCCGCTGCTCAACCCGGACGACCGCTACCAGCGGATCCACGACCGGTACGCCCACCTCGTCGACGAGGAGTACGCCTGCGCCTGCCACGTCCACGTCCACCTCTCCTCCCCGGAGGAGGGGGTGGGCGTGCTCGACCGGATCCGGCCGTGGCTCGCCCCGCTCCTCGCGCTCAGCGCCAACTCCCCCTACTTCCAGGGCGTCGACACCGGCTACGCGAGCTGGCGCCACCAGTTGTGGCAGCGCTGGCCGATGTCCGGCCCCAGCGAGCTGTACGGGGACGTGGAGGCGTACGAGCGGACCACGCGGGAGATGCTCGCCAGCGACGTGCTGGTCGACGACCACATGGTCTACTTCGACGCCCGGCTCTCCCGTCGCTACCCGACGGTCGAGATCCGGGTCGGGGACGTCTGCCTGGACGTCGAGGACACGGTCCTCCTGGCCGTACTGAGCCGCGCCCTGGTCGAGACCGCGGCCCGCGCGTGGCGCCGGGGCCTGCGCCCCGACCCCGTGTCGACGGTCGTGCTGCGGCTGGCGGCCTGGCGGGCCAGCCGGTACGGCCTCGGCGGCGAGCTGCTCCACCCGCTGAGCTGGCGGCCGGTCCCGGCCGGCGAGGTGCTCCTCGCCCTGCTCGACCACGTGCGCCCCGCCCTGGAGGACGCGGGCGACCGGGAGCTCGCCGAGCGGGGCGTGGCCCGGCTCCTCGCCCGGGGCACCGGCGCGGACGCCCAGCGGGCCGCCGCCCGGGCCGGCGGCCCCTCGCTGGCCTCGGTGATCGTCGAGGCCGTGCGCCGTACGACCCCGGCGTGAACGCGATCCCGGCGTGAGCGCGAGGAGCGGGGCGAGCCACGGCCGGATCCGGTCGAGCACGCCCACCCCCTCCTCCGGGGAGGA
>NZ_JBEZUZ010000206.1:0-2536 GCF_040636735.1 Streptomyces sp. NPDC035033
GGCCCCCACCCTGCGGGTCTGGGAGTGGGCCTCGCCCGCCGTGGTCATCGGCAGCTTCCAGTCGCTGCGGAACGAGGTGGATCCCGAGGGGGCGGCGAAGCACGGGATGACCGTGGTGCGCCGCGTCTCCGGCGGCGGGGCCATGTTCGTGGAGCCGGCGAGCACCATCACCTACTCCCTGTCCGTGCCGGAGTCCCTGGTGTCGGGGCTCTCCTTCGCCGACAGCTACGCCTACCTCGACGACTGGGTCCTGGGCGCGCTCGGCGACATGGGGATCAAGGCGTGGTACCAGCCGCTCAACGACATCGCCACCGAGGCCGGGAAGATCGCCGGCGCCGCCCAGAAGCGCGTGCTCGGCCCGGACGGCGGGCCCGGGGCCGTCCTGCACCACGTGACCATGTCGTACGACATCGACGCCGACAAGATGCTGGAGGTCCTGCGCATCGGCCGGGAGAAGATGTCCGACAAGGGCACCAGGAGCGCGAAGAAGCGCGTCGACCCGCTGCGCCGCCAGACCGGCCTGTCGCGCGAGGCGGTCATCGAGCGGATGGTCGCCTCCTTCCGGCGGCGGTACGGCCTGACGGAGGGCGGGGTGACCGAGCGGGAGCTGGCCCTCGCCGAGGAGCTGGCGGAGTCCAAGTTCTCGTCCCCGGAGTGGACGGCCCGGGTGCCCTAGGGTCTTTTCCGTGCGTGTGGACCTCCCGGTGCGGCCCGGGCTGCGGATGGAGTGCGCCGACGGGCGCCGTCTGGTGCTGGTGCAGGAGAGCGGCGGGCGGGGAGCGGTGCCGGTGCTCTTCGCCCGGCAGCGGGTGACCCACCGGGGCGTGCACTACGCGCGGACGGGCCGGTACGCGTCGCCGCTGGCGCCGCTGCGGGCCGGACGGGCCCGGGCGTACGCGGAGTTCGCGGCGCCCCGCACCGAGGCGTGGACGGAGCGGTGGGCGGCGCACGCGGAGGCGGAGCTGCGGGCGGCGGACGCCGGGCCGCTGCACGCGGGCGCGTGGCGGCTGGCGCCGGACGCCTCGGGCTGGTTCGTCGAGCGCCACTGGGCGCACCTGCTGCCGTACGACGCGGACCGGGGGCACCTCACCTGGTTCGGGTACGGCGACCCGGACGGCGACGCCCGCGACCTGCTGCCGCTGCGGGCCCTTTCGGTCCCGGACGCGCCCCGGGTGAAGGCGTACCGCCGCCAGTACCGGGAGGGCGTGCTGCCGCCGGTGTTCGCCTGGTGGATCAGCGGGCTGAACGTCCCCGTGGTCCTGGACGGCCACGACCGGCTGACGGCGGCGCTCGCGGAGGGCGGCCGGCCCGAGGTGCTGGTCCTGTCCCGGGCGGCCGACGCGGCCTGGCTGGAGCTGTGCGCGGAGCGCCCGGTGGCGGCGTACGTGGAGCGGACGGCGGCGCTGGAGGACGGTCCCCTGCGGGCGGTCCGGGCGGCGAACGAGGCCCGCCGGCTGGCGCGCGAGCTGGCCTCGGTCGCCGACGCCGCCGGCCCGACCCGCGCCTGGCCGCTGGCGGGCGGTCCCCCGGCCTGGGAGGCGGCGGCCGCCGCGTACGTCCCCGGCTGGCGGCCCGACGCGGACGGGTGACCTGCCCCGCTCCGGCTCGTTGACGTCACGGACACGCTGCGTCGACGCCACGGAGGGCACCTTGGGACGGGCGAGAGCACTGACGGCGGCGCTCCTGGGGGCGTTCCTGGCGGCGGCGCCGGTCGCCCCGCGCGAGGCGGGCGCGATCGTCGGCGGCCGGGAGGCGGCCCCGCGGGCCCACCCGTACGTGGCGGCGCTGGTGGACGTCGAGCGCCACCGGCAGTTCTGCGGCGGCGCGCTGATCGGCCCCCGGCACGTCCTGACGGCCGCGCACTGCCTGACCGGTGCGTACGCCGACACCCGCCGGGTCGCGGTGCTCCTCGGCGAGCACGACCTGCGCACGGCGACGGAGTCCCGGTACGCGCGCGTGGCCCGCCCCGCGCGCTTCACGCTCCACCCCGGCTACGACCGCCGCACCCAGCACGACGACCTCGCCGTGATCACCCTGGCGGCCCCGGTCCGCGCCGACGCCGGCGTGCGTCCCGTCCCCCTCCCCGCCCCTGGCGAATCGTTCACCCACACCCGGCTGGAGGCCGCGGGCTGGGGGGCGACCGCCTTCGGCCGGGGTCCCTCCCCCGTCCTGCGGACGGTCACCCTCGACACCCTCTCCAACCCCGCGTGCGCGCTCCGCGGCGTCGACGGCCTCACCCCGGCCCAGCTCTGCACCTGGTCCCCCGGCCGCGACACCTGCGTGTACGACTCCGGCGGCCCCCTCGTCCACCGCGATCCCACCGGCCGCCCCGTCCTGGCCGCCCTGGTCTCCTACGGCCGCGGCTGTGCCACGGACTCCCCCGCGGTGAACACCAGGATCACGGCCCATCTGGCCTGGCTCGAACGGACGACGGGCCTCCGGCCGCCCGCCGCCTGAGCGGCCCGCGACGCGGGGGGACCCGCGGCGGAACGGGAACGAGCCGTGGGGGGGGGGGGGGGGGCGGGGCCGCGGGGGC
>NZ_JBEZUZ010000207.1:0-2482 GCF_040636735.1 Streptomyces sp. NPDC035033
CTCGTCCGGTAAGGCGGCGGACGGCCGGCGCGGCGCGTCCGAGGGGGCGGTACGGGACATCGGGGACCTCCGGGGGACGGGGAGAGGGGACGGGAGGGAGAAGGCGGCGGTACGGGGCGGGCGGCGGGTTCAGCCGCCCGTGCAGCGGGCGCGGGCGCGCAGGAAGACCTCCTCGGCGAGGGCGCGGTCGTCCGGGCGCGGGGTGCGATGGGCCCAGGGCACGGGGGTGTAGTACGGGCCGAGGGCCTCGAAGACCCGGGCGGCGTCGGCGAAGCACAGGGCCCCGAAGAGGGCGTGCGCCAGGTGGTTGAGGTCGAGCTGGGACGCCTCCGGCACCGCGCAGAAGAGGAACCACTCGTCCATCGCCCGCCGGGCCTCGCGCACCGCGTCCTCGCCGACCCAGTGCAGGTCGAGGGCGCGCTCGTGGCCGCGGTCGCGGCGGTAGCGCTCGACCCGGACGTGGAGCGGCAGCGCGTGCAGGGCGGAGCCCCGGGGCGCCGCGGCGGCGGCCCACTGCGCGTAGGTGACGGCCTCGGAGAGGGGGCCGTCGCCGCGCGCGTAGACGAACTGGAGCATGCGGTGGTGGGCCTCGCGGTTGTACGGGTCGCGCTTCTCCGCCTCGGCGAGCAGCCCCCAGGGGCCGGGCGGCAGCATCGGCGCGGGCGGCGCCGCGCGGTGTTCGGCGACGTGCCGGCGGGCGTCGAGCGCGGCGAGGGCGAGGAGGCCGACCCAGGGCACCGGGTCGGCGGGGGCGCGTTCGGCCGCCTCCCGGCAGGCCGTCCACGCCTCCTGCCACAGGTCCCGGGTGCGGGGGTGGCCGGCGCGGTGGGCGCGGACGGCGCGTTCGACGGCGACCCGGCCGTGCATCACGGCGGCGGCGGGACTGTCGGGTTCCTCGGCGCGCCAGGCGTGGACGACGTCGGTGCCGGCGGCGACGGTGGCGAGGACCTGGGTGCGGCGGGTCCAGCCGTCCCAGCGGCCGGGGCCGGCGGCGGCCGTGTCCTCCAGGAGCCGCGCCATGGCGACCCAGCGGCCGGCGCGCAGGTCCTGGAGGGCGTGGCGCAGGGCGTGGTCGTGGCCGGCGGGGTGGAAGACGGGCCGGAATCCGTGTCCGGGCATCAGCGGGCGGGGCCGGACGTGGTCCGGGCGGTGGGCGGCGTCATCGGTCCTCGGTCGGGCGCGGTCGGTCGGCGCCCGCTGTCCGTCGGCGAGCGGCGCTCACTATAGGCGCGACCGAAGGTGATCGTCCGGATCATCTTTGTGACCGTAACTATTCGGCCAGTGCGCACATGTGAGTTACCGTCAGGTAAGTGCGGGGGACCTGACAGGCTCGTGCGGCGAGGGTTGACGGGCCGCCGCCGGCCCGCGAGCCTGACCCCTTTCCGTGACCGGACGACCGTCCGGCGGCGGCCCGTCCGGCCGCCGCCCGCGCGGCACCGGCGGACTCCAGGACGGGAGCAGACGCATGACGGGCGGCCCGGTACTCGCCGTCGACCAAGGCACCTCCGGCACCAAGGCGCTCGTCCTGTGCCCCCGGCGCGGGGTCCTCGGCAGCGGCACGGCGCCGGTCCGGCCCCGCCACCTGCCGGGCGGACGGGTCGAGGCGGACCCCGCCGAGCTGTACGGCTCCGTGGTCGCCGCGGGCCGCGCGGCGCTCGCCGACGCGGGCGTCCCGGTGGTCGCCGCGGGCCTCGCCAACCAGGGCGAGACGGTGCTCGCCTGGGACCCCGCCACCGGCGCTCCGCTCACCGACGCCCTGGTCTGGCAGGACCGCAGGGCCTCCGGAATCTGCGCCGAACTCGCTCCCCGGCAGGAGGAGTTGGCGGAACTGACCGGGATCCCGGTCGATCCGTACTTCGCCGCTCCGAAGATGGCCTGGATCCGTCGGCACGCGACCGGCGCCGGGGTGGTGACGACGAGCGACGCCTGGCTGGTCCACCGGCTCACCGGCGCCTTCGTCACCGACGCGGCGACCGCGGGCCGCACCGGGCTCCTCGACCCGGCCGCCGTCGCCTGGTCCGCGCCCGCCCTCGACCTCTACGGCCTCGGCGGCGAGCGGCTGCCGCGGATCGCCGACTGCGACGAACCGGTCGGCACCACCACCGCGTTCGGCCCGCCGCTCCCGCTGACCGGGCTCGTCGTGGACCAGCAGGCGGCCCTCCTGGCACAGAGCGCCACCGCGCCGGGCGCCGCCAAGTGCACCTACGGCACGGGGGCGTTCCTGCTCGCCCGCACCGGCCCCCTCCCCCGCCGCACCACGACCGGACTCGTCGGCTGCGTGGCCTGGCGGCTGCGGGGCCGCACCGAGCACTGCCTCGACGGGCAGGTGTACACGGTGGCCTCCGCCGTCCGCTGGCTCACCGACCTCGGGGTCATCGGCGGCGCGCGGGACCTGGACGCCGTCGGCGGCTCGGTGCCCGACAGCGGCGGCGTCTCCTTCGTGCCCGCGCTCGCCGGGCTCGCCGCGCCCTGGTGGCGCGGC
>NZ_JBEZUZ010000208.1:0-2411 GCF_040636735.1 Streptomyces sp. NPDC035033
TGGACGCGCTCGCCGACCCGCCGCCCCCGGACGCCGCCCCCACCCACTGGTACCCCGGCCCCGCCCCGGCGGACGGCGCCGCCGCCGCCGGCGGGCCGCCCGCGGGCGGCTGAACCGCCGCGCCCCGGCGGCCCGGCTTGTCCCTGCCCCAGGGGCAGGGGGCACAGTGGCCGCATGCGCCAGGAGACGATCACCATCGGGGAACTCGCGGCCCGGACCGGACTCAGTCCCAAGGCCCTGCGGCTCTACGGGGAACGGGGCCTGCTGCCGCCCGCCCGCGTCGACCCCCGCACCTCGGTCCGCCACTACGGCCCCGGCCAGGTCGAACGGGCCCGCCGCATCGCCCTGCTGCGCGCCGCCGGCCTGCCGCTGGAGCGGATCGCGGCGGTCCTCGACGCGGACGGCGCGGACGGGCCGGTGCGCCTCCTCGACGCGTACTGGCACGAGCAGCGGGCCCTCCACGCGGCCCGCCGGGACGCGGTCGCCTACGCCCGCGCGGTGCTGGCGGGGCGGGACCCGGAGCCGTACCGGATCGCCGAACGCGAGGTGCCCGAGCGGACGGTGCTGTGCCTCCAGCGGCACGTGGACGCCGCCGCGCTGCCCGGCTTCCTCGCCGAGGCGACCACCCTCCTCCTCGCCCGCCTGCGGGAGGCGGACGCCTGTCTGTCGGGCCCCCTCTTCGCCGTCCACCACGGCCTCGTCGGCGACGACTCCGACGGTCCCGTCGAGGTCTGCGCCCCCACGGACGGCCCGGTCGGCCCCGCGCCGGGGATCGGGACGCGGATCGAACCCGCGCACCGCGAGGCGTACATCGCCCTGCCGAGCCGGGCCCGGGGGTACCCGGCGATGGCGGCGGCCCACCACGCCCTCGGCACCTGGCTCGCCCGCCACGGCCACGTCCGGACCGCCTCCCACCGCGAGGTGTACCACCCCAACTGGCCCGGCTCCGCGCCGGACGAGCACGTCGCCGACGTCGCCGTCCCCTTCCGGCGGAGCACGTCCCCGTGACGCCCGGCGGACGGGCGGCCGGAAACGGACGGGAGGTCGGGGACGAACGGACGGGCGGGAACGGACGGAAACGGACGCGCGGTCAGAAGGAGACGTCGGCCGCCTCCACGATCCGGCCGTCCATGTTCCGCTCGATCATCCGCAGCGCGGCCCGCGCCAGGTCCTCGTGGATGTGGGCGACCGCGTCCCGGGGGACCGTCACCCGCAGGTGGCGGATGTGGGCGTCCAGCGCGGAGTAGAGCACGCACTGCTCGGTGACCTGGCCGGTGAGCACCAGGTCGGTCACGTCGAGCGAGCGGAGCAGGTACGCCAGCGGCGTCTCGTAGAACACCGAGTGACGCGCCTTCACGACGAAGAGCGCGTCCTCGTCGGGCCGGACCGGCTCGACCAGGTCCGGATGGCGGCCCGCGAGCGCCAGGTCGAGGATCTCCCCGTGGTGGGAGCGCCACTGGCCGAAGTTGTCGTTGGCGTAGACGACCGGCGCCCCCGCCTCCCGCGCCCGCCGCAGCAGGCCGACGATCGCGGGCAGCGCCGCCGTCACGGACGGCACGAGCCGGTCCGCGTCCTCGTGCGCGTACGTGTTGAGCATGTCGATCACGACGAGCGCCGAGCGCCCCATGGCAGCCTCCGCCTTCTCCGGTCCTCCCGCTCCCTCCCGGACTACCTCCCCGGCCCGCCGTCCGCATCCGGAGCGGGTGCCGTCCCCGGTCCGGCGTGGTGTGCTGGTGGGGAGGGGGTGGACCGTCGCCTCATGAGGAGGAAGGATCATGGCGATCCTCGTCCACGCCGTCCTCGACGGAATCAGCACGGACCAGTACGACACGCTCAACGCCAAGCTCCAGTCCACGCCGGAGATCTTCGACGGCTGCCTCGCGCACGCGTGCGTGGCGACCGACAGCGGCCTGGAGATCTTCGACCTCTGGGAGAGCGAGGAGAAGATGAGGGCGTTCGCCGACCGGATGATGCCGATCGCGGTCGGCCTCGGCTGGCCGGAGGGCCCGCAGCCACGCGTGGTGGCCGTCCACAACCACTGGATACCCGGCGCCACCGGCTGACCGGAGCACCCGCCGCCGTACGGGTGCCGTCGTACGGGCGCGGAGGGCGGCGGTCCACGGCCCCGCGGGGTTTCCCCGCACCGGGCGCACCGGGCGGTCCGGCGGCCCGGGCCGCAGGCCGAGGGGAGCGCCCCGTCGCCGACCGGCCGCCGGGCCCGGCCGCCCCGGCCCCCCCCCCGCCCCCCCCCGGGCCCCCCCCCCCCCCCCCCCGCCCCCCCCCCCCCCCCCCCCCCCCCCCCCCCCGCCCCCCCCCCCCCCCCCCCCCCCCCCCCCCCCCCCCCCCCCCCCCCCCCGCACCCCCCCCCCCGCGGGGGCGGGAGGGGCGGGGTGATCATAACCCCCCACCCC
>NZ_JBEZUZ010000210.1:0-1400 GCF_040636735.1 Streptomyces sp. NPDC035033
GCCGCCGGCCTCGCCGCCGCGGGGGAGTGGACCGCCGCTCCCGACCGTCCCGCAGCCGCGCCGCGCATCGGCCGCCGCCCGCTCGGGGACGGACCCGCGGACCCCGGCTCGCCCGGATAGGGTCGGGCGCAGCCCGCGCCGACATGGCGCGCGCGGGCGAGGCCCGGTGCCCAGCGCGCTCTGGGGGCAGTACCACCGGGCCGCCCCTACGCGCCGTTCTGACGGCTCCTCCGCCCCTCCCGGGCCCTCTGCGGGGCGGAGTCTGTTCGGGTCTCTGGCGGGCGGTTACGGGTTACCGGTTACAGCCCGGCGAGGACACCGGTTCTGGCTGCCCGGGGCGGTGCCCAGGCCTCCGGGGCCTGTAACCGGCAACCCGTAACCGCCTCCTGCCCCGCCTCTGACGGCGTGTCTGCCCTGCCCGGGTCTGGGGTGGGGCGGTGGTCGTTGGGGTGGGAGAGAGGCGCGTAGGGCCTCCACGGGGCCCTACGCGGCCGGCCGCCAGGTCGGCTGCTCCTGGTCCTGGTCGACCTCGCCCGCGGTGGTCGAGTCGGCTGCTCTTGGTCCTCCTCGTCCTCGTCCCGGCCGAGCCGGCTGCTCCTGGTGCTCCTCGGCGTCCTGGTGTTCCTCGTCCCGGTGGACCCGGCCGGGGTGGTGTTCCTCGGCCCGGTCGGGGGCGGGGCCGGGCTCCTCGGTGGTGTGGGGAATGCCCGGTCGGGGGTGTGTTGAATTTCCGGTGTCTGCGTCGCCGTTCTGCGCCGATCCGGTGTGAGGGTTGCACCGGCTTGGTGTCAGTGGGTGCAGTGGCCGGCCGCTGTGGTGAGTGGGCCTCACCACGCCCTGGTGGTGAGGTGGAACCTGATAGGTCGACCCCCTGTTTTCCCTGGTCAACATGTGTGCTGATAGGTGACCTGATAGGTCGTGGTAAGTCTCGGCGGAGGGGGTCCGCGGGGCCTCGTCCGGGGTGTCGATCGGGCCTGTCCGGTCCGTGCGCGGGTACCTGTCCCGCGCCCCAGGCCCTCACCCGTTCGTGTACTGGGGCTATGGCCCGGTTCTGCCATTCCTACATAGAGCTTCAGAATGATGCAGACCCGCTCCGCGGTGGGTTTCTCCGGGGTGTTCCGGGGGTGTGATCGGGTTCTGCCAAAGCTACATCCTGCATCATTTTCGGGGTGGAGGAGCAGGCTTGTTCCAGAGTCGGTCCAGGGGTACTTTTTGAAGCACGCTCACTCCTCGTCCCGGCCGGGCCGGTTGGGGGTGGGCAGGGGAGTCCCGGACCCGCCCGGCCCGGCGGTGAGCGGCCCGCCACCCCGGAGCCGGCCTCGCCCCCTTCCGGCCCCTCCCGGCCAGTCCCTGCAAGGGTTGACGCCCCGTCCGGCCCCGGCCACCCTCCCTCGTCGCTG
>NZ_JBEZUZ010000211.1:0-1113 GCF_040636735.1 Streptomyces sp. NPDC035033
GTCGGCGGCGCGCTGTCCGGCGGCACCGTCGCGGGCACCGGCACCGTCGTGGGCGGGCCGGTGGCCGGGCGTTCGGCGCCGCTGCGGGTGGACGCGCAGCGCAATCTGGAGCACGTGCTGCGGGCCGCGCGCGAGGTCTTCGGCGAGCTCGGTTACGGGGCTCCGATGGAGGACGTGGCCCGTCGGGCGCGCGTCGGCGTGGGCACGGTGTACCGCCGTTTCCCCAGCAAGGACGTGCTGGTGCGGCGGATAGCCGAGGAGGAGACCGCGCGGCTGACCGAGCAGGCGCGGGCCGCGCTCGGGCAGGAGGAGGAGCCGTGGTCGGCGCTCTCCCGGTTCCTGCGGACCTCGGTCGCCTCGGGGGCCGGCCGGCTGCTGCCGCCGCAGGTGCTGCGGGTCGGTGTCGACGAGGTTCCGGTGGACGGGGACGGCGACGCGGCCCGGGTGCCGTACCAGCGGGGGCTCGGCGAGCAGGCCGACGCGCGCGTGGTGGCGCCCCGGGCGGTGCCCGCGGACGAGCGGGACGACGCGGGGGCCGCGGAGCTCCTGGAGGTCGTCGGCCGGCTGGTCGAGCGGGCCCGTGAGGCGGGTGAGCTGCGGCCGGACGTGACGGTGGCGGACGTGCTGCTGGTCATCGCCACCTCGGCGCCGGCGCTGCCGGACGCGGCCCAGCAGGCGGCGGCCTCGGCCCGGCTCCTGGACATCCTGCTGGAGGGTCTGCGCTCGCGGTAGCGGTGCCCGTCGGTCCCCCGGTCCCGTGGGCCGGGTGGACCAGCGCGCATGACACGAACGTGTGAGCGGTTACGCCGGGATGCGGGAAGTCGCCCCGGACGAGTGGTAAGTGGACGTGGCGCTTCGGCGTGCCCGCGTCGTGTGGCAGGCTTGGCCGGTGTTCGGGTCTGCGCAGGCGTACGGGGGCTTCCGCGATGAGCGGTGAAGGTCGGGACGATCCGCTGGGCGGTGGCGGTGCCACGGAGGCCGAGGGCCTGCCCGCCCGCCAGGTGCCGAGCCAGAAGAGCCCCGGAGGCGCCGCTCCCGGCGTGCCCGGCCAGCCGCCGCAGGGGCCGGGCGAGCCGAGCGTCCCGCAGCAGCGCGAGGGCAAGTCGGCGGGGG